>DYQV01000118.1 GCA_020719105.1 Rikenella microfusus | reverse complement strand
GTTTGAGTGATTTGCCTTTTCAAATAGCTCAATTTGGGCCTTACTCAATATATTTGGGCAAGGTTCTTTTAATACAAACTTTAATTTTGATTATATCAATAGAATAATTCCATTATTTTAGATACTTGGCAAAAAAGCCTAACATATATTGATACAGCTCCAGTTGGTTCTCCTCATGACCAAAACCATGACCTTCGTTATACTTTACCATATAAGGAATATCTTTTCCTTTAGCACGCAATGTGGTAACTATTTGATCTGATTCATTGATATTTACTCTGGGATCATTTGCTCCCTGAACTACAAATAAGGGTTTGGTAATTTCCGTAGCCCTTAAAGCAGGCGATACTTCTTCCATTATTTTTTTCTCTTCAGGGTTTTCAGGATCATACCATTGAGCATAAAACTGAGCCATAAATGGTTTCCAATAGGCTGGAAATGAGTTAACAAATGTGAATAAATTGGAAACTCCTACATAATCCACACCACAAACATACATATCAGGCGTTTTTATTAAACTACCCAAAGTTGCCAAACCACCGTAACTGGCACCGTAAATAGCAATTTTTTTACTATCGGCCCACCCTTGTTCAATACAGTAATTAACTCCATCTTCCAAATCGTTCAGCATATTCCGGCCAATTTGTTTGCTTCCGGCTAAATAAAATTCTTTACCATATCCACCCGAACCTCTGTAATTAACTTGTAATGTAGCATAACCACGGCTTGCAAAAAGTTGGGTTTCAGGATTAAATCCCCATGAATCCCTGACTCCATAAGGTCCGCCATGTGGATTAACAATCATTGGGACCTTTTGTCCGGTCAATGCCTTGACTGGTAAGGTAATATAGCCATAAACCAAAAATCCATCCCGACTTTTGAATTTTATAGGTCGCATTTCAGCCATATCATTTTCTTTAAGCTCAGGCATTAAGGTAACCATAAGTTTAAATTCATTTTTTACAGCATCGTAAACAAAATATTCGCCGTATAATTTATCGCTGGTAACATAAAGCAAGTATTTATCCTCATTGTCAGTATAATCAGTAACCCAAAAATCTTTGGAACCAAATTGGTTTTTAAAAATTGAATGAAGTTTTTTATAATAGTCACTTACTGGTTCAATATGGTATTTTTCCCCTTCGTATGAGAAATAATCAATTTCCCAGTTTCTCTTGCGTGAACGGGAAATTCCACTGGCATCAAAATCTTTATTTTCAAATACCACTTCAATCATTTTTTTATTGGCCAAATCGTATTTTGCTGCCACTTGCTTATCACGGCCAAGATTCGTTGAAACATAGGCAATATTTTCTTGCCCTTTTTCATAAATAAATCCGATAATTCCAAATGCACCTTTCCAATCGTAGTGCTCAATAACTTCAAAAGGCTTATCGGAACCGGTACGGTACATTTGTTCCATTTCAGTGCCATTTACCTGACGGGTATAACCTCTTAAATTACCATCTTTGTCAAAATCGTACCCCATAACCGGACTGTTTGGGTCATTATTTTCATAAAGTTTTACCAGTTCACCCGTATTAACGTTTATTTTGTAAGGTTCAAAAACTTCCGGATTGTCTTTATTCATTTGAATAATCATAAAATCAGGCTGATCCTTTAAGGTTTCCAGGATTGATACTTTTACTCCATCGAAAGGAGTTAGCGCTTTTTCGTTTGTTCCATCAATATTTATAGCAAAAAGCTGGTAATTTTCGTTTCCACCCTGATCTTTGATGTATATCAAGCGATTATCGTTTACCCAGTTGTAACCTCTTAAAAGTTCTTCTCCTTCTGTAATAACTTTAGTTATGGCATCGGTAATCGTGTTTTTTACATAAACATGCCTCTTACCATTCTCATCTTTTTCGCGATAGGATAAATATTGTCCTTTAGGCGAAAACTGAAATCCACTTTTTAACGGTTTAGCAAAATACGATGGCACAGAATACTTGAAATCCCCCTTATCAAAGGCAGCCAATAATTCCAAATCAGCTTTTGATGTAGGTAACTCAATATTTCCAGGCTTTGCAACAGGTTCTTGTGCTGTAATCATGTTCGAAATAATTAATGATATACCCAATAGGTACAAACTCGGTTTCATTTTTTTCATTTTTTTTATTTTTACTGATACATGTTGTTTTGTATTGGAATGGTAAATTAATTGATGAATTGACGCAAATTATTTGTGTTGGTTACAATTAACAGAATTTTAAGGAAAATGTTTGTTTAGTAATTTGGTAACTATACTTTTGGAAATTGAATTTTACATCAAATGACCGAATCTCAATTTGAAAACCTTTTTAAAACCCATTTTGCCTATTTGGTGAATGTTGCCAATGCTATTGTTAAAGACAAAGATGAAGCTCGCGACATGGCTCAGCAGGTGTTTTTAAAACTTTGGAATTTAAAAGATGAGGTTACCGTTGATAATAATATTAAATCGTATTTGCACCGCTCTGTTGTAAACACCTCCTTAAATTCACTGGAAAAATCGAAACGGATGGTTCCCGAAGATGTAGTGGGTGAAGCCGTATTTTCAAGTCAGCAAGCAACTGTAACCAGTGATTATCTGTCGGGTGAAGTGGAAAAAGCCATTCAGGATGCAATAAAGGCTTTGCCTGAAAAATGTCAATTAGTATTTTCGTTGAGCAGGTATTCTGATATGAGTAATAAAGAAATTGCAGAACATTTGGATATTAGTATAAAGTCAGTTGAAAAGCACATAAGTAAAGCCCTCAAAGAGTTACGCATTTCGTTAAGACCGTATATTCATTTAATTGGAATATTTTTAATAATGGGGGTAGGGTTTACTTTACTTTAACTGTTTAATACATAGTTAAAAAAAAATGGAAGAAATTTTCGACATAGCGACCAGGAAAATAACAGGAAAATCCCTATCACAGGCTGAAGAGCTTGCTTTAGGCAATTGGCTTTGCGTTGCTGAAAACCATGAAATATATGATGAACTGCAAAAAGTTTGGCTATTAACCGGAAAACTCTCCTTTGATTTAAACCCCGATGTTGATGCTGAATGGGAATCGTTTAAAAATTTAATTCCTGATAAAAAGATAAAACAGCTTAACAAAAAATTGGTTTATTCCTTTTCCTCAATTGCGGCTTCAATTATACTCCTTTTGGGAATTTGGGGAGTTTCTCAACTATTCGCTGATAAAGAAATTCACTATTTTTCAGGAAACCAAATTCAATATATTCAACTGCAGGATAACACAAAGGTTTATTTGAATAAAAACTCACAATTAACGGTTAGTAAAAAATATAATATTGACGATAGGAATGTTACCTTAACCGGTGAAGCATTATTTGAAGTTACCGAAAATGAGAACATTCCTTTTATTGTGAATATATTTGGCGGTGTTCAGGCAAAAGTTTTAGGAACTCAATTTAATTTAAAGGCAGTCGGTTCAAGCAAAGAATTTAGTTTAAATGTTTTTTCAGGAAAAGTATTGTTTGGAAATCCCGTTACGGAAGAGCCAACATTAGTTATTAAAGGGCAACAAGCCAATTATGATGTTCTAAAAAACAGAGTTAGTGATATTACTGAATTCAATCCAAATGTAGTATCCTGGAAAACTAAAAACTTACATTTCGATAATGCTCCAATTACTGAGGTTGCTTCTTTATTAGGAGAATTAATTGGAAAAAAAGTTATTATTCCTGATAATTCAAATCAAATCAGGTATAGCGGTTCATTTGATGACCCTACCGCTCAGCAAGCTGCAGAAGTTTTAGGTCTTGCAATAGGTTGGGAATATAAAATTACCCATAGCTCAGTTATTTTTTCTTTAAAAAAGGAGAATACACCAAAATAGAAATAGGCAGAGTCCTATGGAACAATTCTTTCCTTTTATTCATTAAATTATTTTGAATCATAATATCAAAAGCCTACTAGCTTTTGCATAAAAATTCTAATTTTGGGGCATGAAAGCCCTATTCTTTTCAGCAAGTCTATTATTACTACTTTCCATAAATGCTTGGTCGCAATCCGATTTATTGAATACCAGAATACATATTAAATTAAATAATAATACATTCAAAGAGGTGGTGCAAACCATTGAAAAGCAATATGACATTCACTTTTCTTATTCCGATAATATTCTATCCGATACTTTATTTGTTAAGGATGAATATATTAATATTTCACTTCAGTCATTTTTAGACGAAAATTTTAAAAAAAACAACATCCATTTCAAGCAAGTTGGAAAAAACATTGTTTTGTATTATAAGCAAGATGTGCAAGAGTGGATTTCGGTTAGCGGGTTTATTAAAGATGCTAATTCATCAGAAGATTTGATTGGTGCGGCTATTTATGTTGAATCGTTGAAAGTAGGAACCATAACCAATCCGTATGGTTTTTTTTCATTAAAATTACCCACTGGCAAACAAACTATTTTAATATATAATTTAGGTTATGTTACCAAATCAATTGAGCTTAATTTGTTTGTTAACCAATTATTAACCATTGAGATGCAGCCTCAAAAATATCATTTGGAAGAGATAACTGTATCAACAAAACCTGTAGGCCGTTTTCTTGAATCTACGTTAAATGATTTAGCAAAAATTGATATTGGAAAAATGCAGCAATTACCCGGACTATTAGGAGAAAACGATGCCCTTCGCAACTTATCCATACTTCCAGGAATACAAATTAATGAACTATCCACAAGCAGTATTAATGTTAGGGGTGGTGGTCCAGATCAAACTGTATTTTTAATGGATGAAGCCAATTTATATAATGCTTCTCATTTTGGGGGCTTTTTTTCCGTTTTTAATCCAGATATGGTAAATAACATTACCTTATTTAAAAGCGAGATACCTGTTAGTGAGGGAGGTGCGCTTTCATCGCTAATTGATGTAAGGCTTCGGGAAGGAAACAATCAACAATGGCAAGTGTCAGGTGGTATTGGTATTATTTCAGCAAGAGGTTCGGTTGAAGGACCTTTAAAAAAGAATGAGTCTTCCATGATTTTTGCTTTTCGCAGAACTTATGTTGATAGAGTAGCCGAATTGTTTTCAAATGATCCGGATATGAAGCAGATGAAGTTTTATTTTTATGATGCTAATTTAAAGTTGAATATAAAGCTGAATCCTAAAAACAGAATGTTTCTCTCCGGGTATTCCGGTTCCGATTCTTTTGACCAATATCAAAGCACTTTGCGTACAAATCACTTAGGTTCAGTTCGTTGGAATCATATATTTGGTAACAACGTATTTTCAAATATATCATTTATTGTAAGCCAAAACATAATGAGCCAGGGAACTCAAGAAGGTAAGGAATTATTATATTGGCGTTCATCGGCCAATAATGTTAAACTTAAAACTGAAATTTCGTACGATTATTCCGATGTTTTTAAAAGCACGTTTGGTTTTACATCAAACCTATATAATATATATCCTTTCTCACTTATTACTGAAACGGAAGAATTGATTTATACCCGCTATGAATCGTCTTTAGATCAAATGCTTTTGAATAGTTTTTTCTATTCACAGCACGTTTCTATGGATAATAAGTTTAGTATTGATGCCGGATTGCGGTTAAATCATTTATTTACCGATCCTTTTTCGGATTCGTTAATTGGGGTTAAATCCTGGTTGATTGAACCCCAGCTTCGTTTTAGTATTGCCATGAGCGATAAAACTACTTTAAAAGCAAGTTATGGACGTCAAATTCAGCCCTTGCATCAACTTCCATTAAGTGCTGTGGGTGTGAGCACTAACCGATGGATGATTGCAAATGAGTCTTTTCCTCCACAAATTAGTGATAATATTGCGTTAGGTGTTAATCATTCTATGAATGAACGAATGAGTTTTTTGGTAGAAACTTATTTTAGGACCATGCAAAATTTAATTGAAAATATGCAAGATCGGAGGATTCTAAACACAGAAGACCCGGAGAAATACCTGTATAGATCAAACGCAACAGTAACTGGTATTGAATTACTATTCTCATATAATTTCACCCATTTCAAGGGCATGGTATCCTACGATTATTGTCACCCACTATGGAAAACAGAGGGTCTCAATAATAATCAAGTATATCCGGCCAGTCATACGCGCCAGCATACTTTTAATTTAGCTGGGGTTTATATGCTTAATCAACGAGCTTCCTTTTCGGCTACTTGGGTTTTTGCTTCCGGAATTCCTTATACCGCAGCAGTAGGAAAGTACCAGGTTGATAATAAAACCTACCTGCAGTTCGATGAGAACCATATTAATTCTAAAAATCTGCCGCCCTATCATAGGCTTGACATTAGTTTTGATTTGGCATCAAAGAAAAATGAAAGCAGACGCTGGAAAAGCTATTGGAATTTTGCTGTTTACAATATTTATTTAAGAAAAAACGCTCTTGGAATTGCCTATTATATTCCTTCCAATGAGGAAAATAATAACATTCAGGTTTTGAATCCCAGTTATTTTTATATGTATCAATTTGTGCCATCTATTTCGTATCGTTTCAAATTTTAGTGATGAAAAAACAGTTGATTTTTGGATATTTGACAATACTATTTTTATCCGGTTGTTATGAACCTCTTAAAGGAGATCTGTTCGATGAATATTTAAAATCGGTGGTTATTGAGGCTAAGATTTCCAGTCAGGAACCGCCCTATTTAGTTTACGTGTCATTTACAGCCCCACCGGATGGAGTTTTGGATTTTATTCCAGTTAACGATGCTACAGCAACCATTTCCAATGATTTGGGTGAAAAGGTAACCGCCGAATTTGTTGAAGCAGGTAAATACAGCATAACCGATTGGACCGTTCAACCTTCAAACTGGTATCATTTAAGAGTAAACGTTGAAGGAAAAGTTTATATAGCTGATGAATGGATGCCTCCTTTTCCGATAATTGATTCCTTTCAAATAAATTACCGACTTAACTTTGTTGATGGCAGCGGTTACTATTTTAAACTTTTTATCAAAACAAAAGTTGATACAATTCAATATTATAGGGCAGAAGTATGGAAGGATGGTAGTTTATATAATGGTTATTCTGATTTATTGGTTTTTGATGATTCCTATACTAACGGTCAATTTGCGTGGACAGCACCCTATGCTTTTGCTATTGGCGATTCAGCAACAATTAAATTGCACGGGATAACAGAAAATATGTATAAATATTATTATGGATTAAATAGGCAAACCACCAATAATTTCAGCAATATCCAACCGCCTTTGCTCAATCCTTCCAGTAATATAAATAAAAACCCGATGGGGTACTTTCAAGTTTCATCCGTGTCAAGAATTGATTCGGTTTTGACTAATAAAATACAATGATAATTATACTTAGCGATATGAAA
>DYQV01000655.1 GCA_020719105.1 Rikenella microfusus | reverse complement strand
CTAAAAAAATAAAGGATCCTATAGGGCGGTTTTCATCTTGCAAACCAGCTCTGCTTCGTCGCACAGCATCTGATATTGCTATAATTGCTTCATTTTGACCAACCACTCTATTATGAAGTTCTAACTCAAGATTGAGAATTTTTTCTTTTTCTGACTGGAGCATTTTGGTAACAGGTATTTTGGTCCAACGGCCTACTACTTCAGCAATATCATCTGTTGAAACTTCTTCTTGAATCATTGCTTCGCCGCTTGCATCCTTTGCAATTCCTCTTTAAGCCTTTGAATTTGTTTTTCCGATTCTTGAATTTTTCCGTACCTAATTTCTGCCACTTTTCCGTAATCGCCATTTCGCTCTGCTTGTTCGGCTTCTAATTTTAAATCTTCAATCAATTTTTTATTTTGTTGCAAGGTATTTATTACCATCTTTTCAGCTTCCCATTTAGCTTTTTTGGAATTGTATTCCTGAGTTAATTCAGATAATTCTTTTTTTATAGATTCCATTTTAGAAGAATTTCCTTCGCGTTTAATGGCTTCCCTTTCAATTTCTAATTGCATAATATTTCTGGAAAGCTCATCGATTGTCTCAGGAACTGAATTCATTTCCAATCGAAGCTTGGATGCCGCTTCATCAATTAAATCAATAGCTTTATCGGGTAAAAACCTATCGGTGATGTATCGGTGCGATAGTTCAGATGCAGCAATCAGTGCATCATCAGTTATACGAACTCTATGGTGTGTTTCATACCTTTCCTTTAAACCTCGCAAAATTGAAATGGTTGAAGGAATGTCCGGCTCATCAATCATTACCACTTGAAACCGTCGTTCCAATGCTTTGTCTTTCTCAAAATATTTTTGGTATTCGCTTAGTGTTGTTGCTCCAATTGCTCGCAATTCACCTCTGGCTAATGCCGGTTTTAAAATATTCGCGGCATCCATGGCACCTTCGCTTTTACCAGCGCCTACAAGTGTATGTATTTCATCAATAAACAAAATAATGTCACCATTCGAGTTGATTACCTCATTTATTACTGCTTTTAACCGTTCTTCAAATTCTCCTTTATATTTCGCTCCGGCTATCAATGAACCCATATCCAATGAGAAAATCTTTTTGGTAATTAAGTTTTCCGGAACATCTCCGTTTATAATTCGGCGTGCAATTCCCTCAGCTATAGCTGTTTTTCCAACACCAGGCTCACCAATTAATATTGGATTATTCTTTGTTCTTCTACTTAAAATCTGAAGTATCCGACGTATCTCATCGTCCCGGCCAATAACCGGATCTAATTTTCCATTCAATGCCAATTCATTCAAATTTAAGGCAAAACGATTCAATGAATCGTAACCATTTTCGGCTGTTTGACTTTCTACTTTTTGTCCTTTTGTTAGCTCTTCTGTTATTTTCTCAATTGATTTTTTAGATATCCCTTGGTCGATTAAAAATTTAGTGACCTGATCATTGGGTTCAAAAAGACTTTTCCAGATATGCTCCACCGATACAAACTTATCTCCCTTATTATTAGC
>DYQV01000117.1 GCA_020719105.1 Rikenella microfusus | reverse complement strand
TAAATGTTACAAAGCTGCCAATAAAGGCAAATGCCATGCGGTACGATGCCAGTGAATTACGTTCGTTGGGGTCGGACGAAATGGCTCCAAGCAACGAAGCATAGGGTACGTTAATCATGGAGTAAACAACCATCATTAAGGAATAGGTAATGTAGGCATAAACCAATTTGCCGGTTTGGCCAAATTCGGGAGCAAAAAAGGTGATGGCCCCCATTACGGCAAAGGGTATAGCAAACCACAACAGGTAGGGTCTATATTTTCCGTAGCGGCTTTTAGTTCGGTCGCTGATTATACCCACAAACACATCAAAAAACGAATCCCATAAACGGGCTACCAAGAACATAGTTCCGGCTGCAGATGCAGTAATTCCAAACACATCGGTATAAAAAAACAGAGAATACATCCCGAATATTTTCCAGAACATGGATGAAGCGGCATCGCCAAAACCATAACCAATTTTTTCCTTTAGGCTGAGCTTTTGTATAGTTATAAATTATGTATTTAATGAATTTAGCTGGTGAAACAGTAAAAATACATGCTAAAATAATGATTAATTTGTGAGGAACAAGCCTTTTGGTGAAAAACTTATTGTAGAAACTACACTTATTAAATGTTTCCTTAAAACAGAGCTGTTTAACAATGCAGAAAGGGAGAAACAAAAAAGCGACGGAAACAGGGTGTTTCCGTCGCTTTTAATAGTTTTTATTATCGAATCTCGGAACCGTTGTTAAACTCCTTATCGCAGGAAATAAAAGCCAATTCCCCTTTGGTGTTTTCGGCCATCAGAATCATTCCGTGCGACTCAATCCCCTTAATTTCGCGGGGAGCCAAGTTTACCAGAATGCTCACTTTTTTGCCGATAATATCTTCGGGATTGTAGAATTCCGAGATGCCGGAAACTACCGTGCGTTTGTCAATGCCGGTATCAATAAGAAGCTTCAGCAATTTCTTGGTTTTAGGAACCCGTTCGGCTTCCAGTATGGTTCCCGTGCGTATATCAAGTTTCGAAAAATCATCAAAACTGATCACTTCTTTACTTTGATTTACTTGAACCTTGTTTTGATTTGCTTGCTTTGCATTAAGTAGTTTGTTCACCTGAGCCTCAATTTCAGCATCTTCAATTTTGTCGAACAACAGGAATGGTGTTCCTACGGAATGGCCTGCTTTAACCAGATCCATTTTCCCCAATTGTTCCCAACCCAAGGTGTCAATATTTAAGAGCGTTCGGATTTTTTCGGCGGTAAATGGCATAAAGGGCTCAAAAACAATGGAAAGGTTAGCTGTGATCTGAAGGCTGATATTCATAATGGTTTCAACCCGTAAGGCATCGGTTTTAACCAATATCCAGGGTTCGGTATCGGCCAAGTATTTGTTTCCTAACCGTGCCAGGTTCATGGCTTCTTTCAGCGCTTCGCGGAAGTGATAAGTTTCCAACGCTTTCTCCACTTTGTCCTTGTATTGGGCCATTTCGGCCAGTGTTTCCTGATCGAACGAGGTTAACGTTCCCAACGCAGGTACTTTTCCGCCGTAATACTTTTGGGTAAGTATGGCCGTACGGTTTATAAAATTCCCTAAAATAGCTACCAATTCGCTGTTGTTGCGGGTCTGAAAGTCTTTCCAAGTAAAATCGTTGTCCTTGGTTTCGGGCATATTGGCTGCCAACACATAGCGCAACACATCTTGTTTTCCGGGGAATTCCACCAAATATTCATGCAACCAAACGGCCCAATTTCTTGAGGTGGAAATTTTATCGTTTTCCAGATTCAGGAATTCATTGCCGGGAACATTTTCGGGTAGAATATAGCTTCCATGAGCCTTGAGCATGGCCGGGAAAATGATGCAATGAAAAACGATGTTGTCTTTTCCAATAAAGTGAACCAATTTGGCCTCTTCGTCTTGCCAGTATTTGCGCCAGTCGTTACCGGTATTTTCGGCCCATTCAATGGTGTTCGAAATGTAGCCAATGGGAGCATCGAACCAAACGTACAATACTTTGCCATCGGCACCTTCAACCGGAACCGGAACACCCCAATCCAAATCACGGCTTACAGCACGGGGTTGCAACCCGGAATCGAGCCACGACTTGCACTGGCCGTAAACATTGGCTTTCCACTCTTTGTGGTCTTCCAGTATCCATTTCTTCAGGAACGGTTCGTATTGTTCCAAAGGAAGGTACCAATGTTTGGTCTCTTTAAGTATGGGTTGGTTTCCGCTTAGCGCCGAACGGGGATTGATCAAATCCAAGGGGCTTAACGTAGTACCACATTTTTCGCACTGGTCGCCATAAGCGTCTTCGTTGCTGCAATGAGGGCAAGTACCTTTAATATAACGGTCGGCTAAAAATTGCTGCGCTTCCACATCGTAATATTGTTCCGATGTTTTCTCCACAAATTTACCATCGAGGTAAAGCTTCCGGAAAAAGTCGGAAGCGGTTTTATGGTGAATTATTGAAGTAGTGCGGGAATAAATATCGAACGAAATGCCCAACTCTTCGAACGATTTCTTGATAATGGTGTGGTATTTATCCACTACATCCTGAGGTGAAACCCCTTCGTTACGGGCTTTAATGGTAATGGGAACGCCGTGTTCATCGGAACCCCCGATAAAAACCACATCTTTCCCCTTCAAGCGAAGATATCGAACGTAAATGTCGGCAGGAATGTAAACCCCGGCCAAATGACCTATGTGAACCGGACCGTTAGCATAAGGAAGTGCTGAGGTAACGGTATATCTTTTAAATTCTTTCACAATAACTTATGATTTGATGTAATTAAAATTGGTGCAAAGATATAATTTAGCCTCAAGTTGCCGACAGAAACTCAGGATGATTTTTTTAGATTATACTGTTGAGTTTTCTTTTGAGGAAGTTATTATTATGTTGATTCAGAATTGCATTCTCAAAAAAGGTGTATTTTTGTTTTAATAGTTGCACTTTTCGGCTTTATCGGGAAGCTTGCACATTGCTAAACGAATGCAATTTTATGATTACTCCTCCCTATTTAAAAAAAGGCGATAAAGTGGGCATTGTTGCTCCGGCCCGGTTTATACCGCAAGATCGGTATCCTCAGATTTTACAATTTATTGAATCGCAAGACTTGGTGCCCGTTCGGGGAAAAACCACCTATTTGGAGTCTGGAATATTTGCCGGAAACGATACAGAACGTACTCAGGATATGCAACAAATGCTTGATTCGGAGGAATTAAAAGCCCTATTTTGCCTGCGAGGCGGTTATGGAACTATGCGCATTTTAGGGGATTTGGATTTTGGCACGTTACCTCAACATCCGAAATGGCTGATTGGGTTTAGCGATATTACCGTTTTGCATGCAGCGGTTGCCTTTTTTGGTGTTGAAAGCATTCATGGACAGATGCCAATAAATTTTCAAAATAATAATGAAGCGTTGTATAATTTGTTTAGTACCCTTAAAGGGAAGAATCTAAACTATCTGGTTGAACAGCATTCCTTCAACCGCACAGGTAAAGTTACCGCATCAATTATAGGCGGAAATGTGGCATTAATTTGCACCCTGCTTGGCACTCCTTATGAATTTAAAACCAAAGGAAAAATCCTTTTTATTGAAGATGTGGGCGAACATCTCTATCGGTTCGATAGGATGATGCAGCAACTTAAATTAGCCGGAATGCTAAAAAATTTAGCAGGGTTAGTAGTGGGTGCCTTAACCGACATGCAGGATCAAACCCCATCGTTTGGCCAAACTGCCGAAGAAATAGTCCGTCAGGCGGTTGCTAACTATTCTTACCCGGTTTGCTTTGGTTTCCCAGCAGGTCATATTGCAAACAATCAACCCCTTATTTTTGGTAGGCATGCAGAGTTGAATGTGACTGAGGGTTCGGTTTTTATAACATTTCAATAATATGGGGCAACACAATGAAACGGGTAAGGTTGGGGAAGAATTTGCCCGGGAGTTCCTAATAAAAAAAGGATACCGGATTTTGGATGTGAACTGGCGTTATAACTTTAAGGAGATTGATATTGTGGCACAGGACAAACAAACGATGGTTTTTGTGGAGGTTAAAACCCGTGCCACCTTGGCTTTTGAGCTTCCTCAAGAAGCGGTTACTTCAAAAAAAATGAAAAATCTGGTTTATGCAGCCGATGCCTATCTAAACCAAAAAAACATAGAATTGAACAGCCGTTTCGATGTGGTAACAGTATTAGCCCAAGAACCCTATAAAATATTGGAACACATTGAGGATGCCTTTAAAGCCAATGAACTTTTGTGATTTTATACAGCTAGCCATAGCCCCAAAGGGGCTAAATATGAATAGCCATGGGCTGAGCCCATGGCTATTGGAATAGAAAAAATGGTGCCGGAGCACTCGTTTAAATATGGCGCTGATTATTTTTCCGGCACAAGAAACTAAATCTAAAAACATGAATTGGCTTGAATTATCTATGAATGTTAAAAACCAGAACCATGAATAAATTTTTCACCACCTTAAAGCAATACACTTCCGATTTTATTGGATTATTTTACCCGGAATTGTGTGCCGCATGCCATTTTAACCTTTACGAACAGGAAAAAATTCTTTGCACCAAATGCCTGTATGAATTGCCCCGCACAAATTATCATAAGGAACCGGGAAATCAACTGGAGCAAATATTCTGGGGAAGGATACCGGTGGAAAGGGTGAGTTCCTATTTCTTTTTTAAGAAAGGAAGCCGCTATCAAAAACTGATTCATTTGTTGAAATATCATGGGCGCGATGATGTGGGTATTGAACTCGGAAAACTGTTTGGTGCCGACTTAGCCGGTGAACCTGATTTTAGAAAGCCTGATTTTATTATTCCGGTACCGTTGCATCCAAAAAAGGAAAAGAAACGGGGATATAACCAAAGTGCCTTAATAGCACAAGGGTTGGGGGAATTTCTGCCTGGTAAGCTGGAAACCAAAATATTAGTGCGGAAAACATTTACCCAAACACAGACCAAAAAATCGAGGTACGAGCGATGGGAAAATGTAGAAGAAGTATTTGAAGTAATGCATCCTGAAATGCTGGAAGGAAAGCACGTTTTGTTGGTTGACGATATTTTAACAACCGGTGCCACATTGGAAGGATGTGCGCAAGTTTTACAGAAAGCGGCACAGGTTAAAATCAGTATTGTTACTTTGGGGTATGCTACTACTTAAAAATCGTAATAGAAATTCTGAAGCGAAGTGCGGATACCAAAAGTAATCAGGCTTTGGTTTAAACTTTCAGTCCCCATTATTTCCTTTCGTAAGGTGTAATTTACGTAAACATTCAAATTGGTTCGCGGATTCACTAAAAATGCGGCTACTAGCGAAGTATATTGCAAGGTTACTTCCTGAGCTCGTCCCACATAATTGCCATAATCCTGATAACGGGTATCGTAGGAAAGATAAATATCATTCCCAAAGTTCTGCCCTGCAGTATCGCTTCCGTGTTTGGCAAAAGAATAACGCCCTTCAAGAAACAACCGCTTGTAGTTGTACCGCAAAAAGGAAACCGATTCCCAAAAATTCGATCCCAATGGATGCGCCAATGAAACCTGATAGTGTCCATAGTTTTGTTTGGGAATGTGGTGCGAATACATAAAAGGCCGCACATAATTAAACTCCGATTGAATATCGAGGTGTTCCAACCCAAACAGATCAAAGGTTTTATATCCGGCCTGCACTCCCCATTTGTTAGCCCACCAACCAGTTCCGGCTATCATTTCATCCACCTTAAATTCATCAATTATGGCTTGTCCGTAAAGGACTTGTTTCTTGAATAGCGTCAGTTTTCCGGTTATGCCCATCAAGGAATTATCGGACGAACCCACAGAAAATTCCACGGGCCGCATAAAAATTACCGGATTGGCATAGTTGAAATCAAAACCCCGGTATCCTGTGGAATCGGCATTTTGCCAAATAACCGTTTCAAAAAACCCAATATTCAGCCAAGGTGTCACACTCCAATCAAGGTAATGGAAGGCTCCCCATTTTTTGTTATATGGTTCGCCATATGGATGCGACTCCGTTAAATCCTGGAATTGAGCCCAAAGGCACACGTATTTAATGTTCCAAAAATCGGTGGTAATTCTAAAATAGGGGTAATTGAAGGCATTGTCGGAAAGTATAAGCGACCGATACCCATCGCCCCAAAAGTTTTTGCCGTGGCCCAAAGTAAAATCGAAATGGCGGTTGGGAGCAAATGAAACGGAAGCATCGGCAAAACCAAAATCATAACCGGTTTCTTTATACGTTTTGGGTTTTCCTTGTCCCGGAATTACCCCATGCTGCTGCACCCGCTGATTTCGGTAATCGTTAAACATCACCTGGTTTTCGTAAAACGAAGTGGTTACCGACACCATTTTCCCCAATCGGGCATTTACTAGAATTCCTCGCGTGTTTATCCAGCTTTTGCCGGTTTGGTCGGGGTCTTTGCCCAATTCAAAGTTAAAAAGCGGGTCAACGGTAAAGGCAAAATCCCCTTTTTTGTATTGAAATAAACTGCGGTTAAAAAGAATATCTACCGCTTTCGTTTGAGTGGGAATGCGGTATAACGTATCGAGCGAAACAATGGAATCGGTTTGTGACAGTAAAAAAGGCTTTACCGAGGTGTGGAACCGCTGGTTACTTTGGTACACATACCGGTCGAAGTGCCTAAAAGTATGGTTCTGGTAAAGGGAGTATGCCTCCTGGCTCTTTAAAATGAAAGGAAACAATAGGAGGAAAAAGAAGATGAGCAACTGTTTCATGTATTCATTAAAATGATAACGGCATTAAAACCCAAATTGAGCGATTTGCTATCGCAAATCTACTAAATCGACTAAGAAATTGTAAGCAATTCACTTTTATTCACCTGTTTTGCGAATTGCAACAATTTCTAGGTCGGGGTAAAAATAGTAAATCTTACTCATGAATCAGCGAATCGGAAATAAGTTTACGCTAATTTACATAAAACTGAGAATTCTTTGGAGGAAAAAATCATTTGAATTGATGTTGTTTTAAACGTGTACCTCTAATTGAACCAATATCTTTTTTTTATATCCATAACTAAACAGGACGATACAGCGTTGTTATGTTTTAAAAACAGTTTATGTAGTTTGCTCCCCAGTTGCTGCCCAAGAAAAAATGCAGCCACTAAAAAAACGTAGGTGTACCAGGCAAATCCTATATTGAGATATATGCGCATAAAAATAATTACAGGTACAGGAATATGGATGGCCAAAACCCATTGCAATGAAAAACGGCTGACATTCGCACGCCAATACCCAAAAGGAATGTTAAATAAAAACACCACCAATGAAATGATTACTAACCGCATGTTTCAAATAATTTGTTGTCAAAGCTATTAAAAAACTTTTTTTAAAGTGGATTAA
>DYQV01000654.1 GCA_020719105.1 Rikenella microfusus | reverse complement strand
AATTTTGAGGAGGAGCTTTATCGTCAGGATTATTCTTGAATAATCCGGGTTAATTGTATGTAAAAATAAATTTAGATGCAGAAACATCATTATACATAATATAAGTAAAGAATGAGTGGAATTATGATACCTGCAGCAGTTAACCAAGCGCCACGGCCGGTAATACCTTGCGCTCCTTTTAATATAAATAATCCCGTAAAAGACAATAAGAGAAGGGAAGCAGCGTAAATATCAGCAAACCAGGTCCATAATCGCTTAGTATGGTTGTAATGCAAATAATTGAATTGATTAAAAATGGGTCGCCGGCGTAACATTTCTAAATGCGCTTCCCCTGTTTTTGTATTAACCATTATGGAGCCATTGTCAATAAAAATCTTCAATGTGGTTTCGCTGGGAAAATAATATTTTTTGAAGTGTTCTTTTTCGTTGATGGAATCTAAAAAATTCATGATTTGTTTTTCATCCAACCCATTTTGGGTAGTTAAATCCGATTCTAATACCCGGGAATCTACTATATAATTTGGATTCCAGTCCTTGATGTGATTCAGACTTATACCTGAAATGGCATAAATGATTGACATTCCAAAGAATAAATAACCCAAATCGCGGTGGGTAATTCGGTTTAATTTTCTGATTTTCATGATTTAAAAAGTTGTGATTGAATTGATTAAACTACCAAAAGGGAGTAGTTGGAAAATTTTAAAATAAAAAAAGTAGCAAAGTTCGTTTGCTACTTTTAAATATATCATGCAAAATTACTTTTTTTCATTACAGGGAGCAGCTTCAGCAGCTTGGCCACATGGTTTCTCTTTAGCAGCGTAGCATGGGGCTGTTGTAATAAGTGCTTTATTTTTTGAACTATCGGTTTTTTGCATTCCGCAGCCATCGCTTGTAACAGGAGTCTAATATTCCTCAACTTTAGATACTTCAAGATAATAGGTTGAAATATAACCTTTACCATTGCTAGCCATCTCTTCTTTCCAGTTTTTAACTTCCTCCAGTTTTGCATGATGGTCAATTCCTTTGGCATGTTCCATCTCTGCTTCCGGTTTTTCTTTTTCCATGGCCTCCAATACACTCTTTTCGTAAGTTGCCACATAAGCGGAATCAATTTTCGATTCAGCCACTATTCCAGTCAATAATACTTCACTTCCTTCCAGTTCTACTTTAAAAGCACCAATTGCTTCCGTAGCTTCACCATGAACTGAATTTGAAGGGTAACTTCCTATTAATTTAACCCTTTTGCCTCCGTGTTTGCAAATATGGTCAACAGTGCCTTTAACCGTAACTTCTTTACCAAGTAAGTTGGGGGCTACGGTTAAAAATGAATCTACTGAAATAGCGTTTTTTTCATTAACAACATCGGTACCTGTTGTTGGCTTTTGGTTGTTGCTGCATGCTCCTAATATGGCTGCAACCGATAAAACAAATACTATTCTTTTCATAAAACGTAACTTAAAATGTTTTCTTAGATTTAATTTGAGTGCATAATTAAGCAAAAAGATGATATTCTACAAGTAGTTG
>DYQV01000653.1 GCA_020719105.1 Rikenella microfusus | reverse complement strand
CTAATTTGCTTTCTTTGAAAATCAGTAACAAATGCTATTTTTATAAAAAATTTAGGTCATGATTACATTCCTTGTATCAGTAGGCATCCTTATTCTAGGATATTTAATTTACGGCAAATTTATAGAGCGATTTTTTGGTGCCAGCAATTCCATTGAAACACCGGTTATTAAAATGGCCGATGGAGTTGATTTTATTCCCATGAAACCATGGCGGATGTTTATGATCCAGTTTTTAAACATTGCCGGGCTTGGTCCTATTTTTGGGGCAGTATTAGGTGCCATGTACGGCCCTTGGGCTTATGTATGGATAGTGTTGGGCAATATTTTTATGGGTGCTACGCATGATTATTTCTCAGGAATGTTATCCTTGCGAAACAATGGGGCAAGCCTTCCGGAACTGGTTGGTAAATATATGGGAAATGGATTCAAACAGGTTCTGCGCATTTTCACATTGTTACTTTTAATAATGGTTGGCGTTGCTTTTGTAAACGGGCCTGCCGATTTGTTGTCCAATTACACCGGCATCTCTTTTAATTACTGGCTATACCTCATCTTCATATATTACATTTTAGCAACCTTGCTACCCATCGATCAGATAATTGGCCGGATTTACCCATATTTTGGTGCGGCATTGCTTTTCATGGCTATAAGTGTAGGCGGCTATATGATTTGGCACAGTTTTAACGGCAGTTTCCATTTGAATGAAATTTCATTTGCTGAACTAAAAAACATGCATGTAAATTCGGAAAGTAACATCCTGTATCCTATGATGTTTATCGTTATTTCCTGTGGTGCTATTTCCGGATTTCACTCTACCCAATCGCCCATGATGGCCCGTTGCATGACCAAAGAATCGCAAGGACGAAGTATTTTTTATGGCGCCATGGTAGCCGAAGGAATTGTGGCGTTAATATGGGCAACAGCAGCCATGAATTATTTTGGTTCTACTGATAAGCTGAACGAAATGGTGGCCTCTGGCCATAATCCGGCATGGATAGTAAAAGAAATTTGTCAAACCTGGTTTGGCAAGTTTGGCGCCACATTAACCATAATTGGTGTTATTGCAGCCCCAATAACTACCGGCGACACCGCTTTCCGGAGTGCCCGCCTAACCATTGCCGATATGCTCAACTTTAAGCAAGGCAGCATGAAAAATCGTCTTTGGATAAGTGTCCCGCTCTTTGTTTTGGCTTTTTTACTTACCCAAATTGAATTTACTACTATTTGGAAATTTTTGGGTTTATTTAACCAATTACTTTCTGTTATTGTACTCTGGATGGGTGCCATGTATCTGGCTCAAAACAAAAAACATCACTGGCTCTTTTCAATTCCCGCAACTTTTATGACCGCTGTTTGCATTACCTATTTGTTGGTTGCTCCAACCAATAATGGTGGGTTATCGCTTACTATAAATTTGGGATATTTTATTGGAACAGGGTTAGCATTGATTTCATTAGCGATTTTCGTATTCAAAACACGAGATTAAAAAACCGGATTATAAGAATTAAATCCTCTTTCAATTGAAG
>DYQV01000116.1 GCA_020719105.1 Rikenella microfusus | reverse complement strand
CTGTTGGTGTGCTATTTTCCGCTCATGGGTATTTCATACCTTGTTTTTTACAATTGTAAAGAAAATGCATTTATAACAAACAAACAAAACTAAATTAGTGTGAGTTATTATGACTTGACTATAATTGAAACAAAGTTCATTTCATTTCTATTTTAGTATTATGTTTGCAATAATGTTGAAACTAGCTTGAGGAATGAGGCAACGTAAAATCAAAAAGGCTATACTTTTTTTTCTAATGACCTTATTTGGGATATTATTCCTTGCCCAAGTAATATTAAATTTCCCATTTGTGCAACGGTATATTACCAAAAAGGTGAATGAAATTTTAATCAATGCAAAAGTTCCAATTTCTATTAATTCCATAGGGAAGATATCGACCAATTCAATTGTAATTAACGGTGTTTTTTTATTCGATGCCAATAACGATACCATCATTTATACTGAAAATATTAGTGCCACTTTTTCGCCAATTGATTTACTCTACCGAAGAGTAATCATACCATCGGCAACCCTTGTAAACGCAAATATTAGGTTCTTAAGAAATAACAGAGGTGAGAAAATAAATATTGCCGAAGCTTTTTCAAAAACCGGCAGTAAAAAGGTTAAAAAAGCAGGTACTGTTAAAAAACCGTGGGAGGTATCCTTTGAAGGCTTGAAAATTTCGGGGTTAAAATTCCAGATGCATGACTCCGTTGAAGGAATCTTTATTGATGAGGACATTTTTAGTTTGAAGGCCAAAACAGAAAAGATGAGCATAATTGATAAAGCCATTATAGTTCAATCGCTCTATATAAAAGGGGCTTCGGGAGGCATATTGCTAAATCAGGAACCAAAAGAAAGCGGGAGTGGGAGTATTGGCACACCATGGAATTTTGGACTATATAAAGTTACACTGAATGAAATTAGCAATACCTATAATGATGTTGTGAAAAGAATGCTGCTGCGGGTTTCAATTGAAGAAGGTCAGATAAATGCTCGAAAAACGGATATTAAAAACAAAATCCTCGATTTTAGCAACATTTATATTTCCGGAGCCAGCACCAGCATGCAAATGGATAAAAAATCAAACAAACTTCAAGAAAGAAAGATCGAAGCAGCGTCAAATTTTCCTTGGAATATATCAAGTTCTGGTTTGGATTTGGAAAATATATCCTTCCAAATGGGAGCATATTCGGATATTGCGACAACGGGGCTTGATTCGAACTTAACTTTCAAAAAACTTACTTTGAGCCTTTCCGATATGGAACTTTCCAACAAAAGGGTGGGAGTTACCGTGAACAAAATGAATGTTGATTTACAGAATGGTTTTTCACTACTGAAAGCAAAGGGGAAGATTGATTCGCGCGGAAGAACCACCCAATTTAATCTGTTTCTTGAAACTGGGAATAGCTTGGTTAATATGGATGGAAAAACGGAATGTAGTTTTTTTGATTTGATAAAAAAACCTGAAATAATTAGTGAAGCAAATGCCACAATAAAGAATACTCATTTCTCACTGAAGGATTTTCTCTATTTTAAATCGGATACCACTTACCAGTCATTAATAAATACCTTGGCAAAGGAACCAATTTCAATAAATGGTACTATTGCACTCAAGGATTCAGTTATAAGTATGAGTGGGCTTTCCATTTACCATGCACAGAATATTGGTATCCATCTGCAGGGAACCATAACTAATAGATTCCGTCCGGAATTTGCCAGCGGAGATTTACAGTTTGGGATTTCAGTCATAAATACCCTTTGGTTATCGGAAATGCTAACGAATACCGGTTTAAAATTCAAAATGCCTGAAATATCAAGTCTTTCGCTTGAAGGAACTGTTTCGGGTACAGTAAACGCTCCAATTGGTAAGCTAACTATTTTAAGTGATTTGGGTACTATTGAAATGAAAGGGTCGTATGACACTCCAAAGGATAGCTTTCAATTAAATTCTATTTTTGAAGGTGTTATGCTTGACAGAATACTTGGCAAACCGGAAATGGGGAAATTTGCCGGAAATGTGGAAATAAGCGGCAAAGGGATTAAACAAAAACACATATTGGCAGAAGTTTCTATGTCCATTGATTCAATCCGTTTTAAAGGATATGATTACACCAAAGGGACTATTATTGGCATCATGGAACCATCGAAGTATTCATTTCAATGTATCGTTGATGATCCCTCGCTTAACCTCGATCTAACTGCAGATATTAATACTGAAAATTCAACCTTGAAAGCAACCACCTCAGGTACCTTTATGGCTAAGCTAAATGACCTGCATTTGTATGAAGATACTTTGGCCATTGCAGGAAGATTAACTGCTTTTTTTAATAAAAATGCCCATTCGCTCAAAACGGATTTAAACTTGGCCGATCTAAAAGTAATCACACCACAAAAGGAACTTTATGTTGGTCAATTGAATACCACTTTTACGGCAGATACATTAAAAACAACGCTATCTGGAAAATCAGATTTTTATACTATTTCAGTTCAGGTTGGAAAGCCGGTTAGTGAATTAAAATCGATAATTGACGGATATAAAAAATACCTGAAGTCATTTAAGGATCCAAAGCAAATGGATGCAAAAGAGCGCATTACGTATTTGCCGGAAATGAAAGCAACCATCGAAATAAAGTATCATGAAGGATTTGAAAACCTTTTAAAAGGATTTTATTTTGATAACATTGGACTTGATTTAGTCAATAATCCTGCTGATAGAGTGCTTCGTTATTCAATCAAGAGCAATGGGATTAAATTTAAGAAGGTTGAAATTGAGAATCTCAATACACAAATAATAGATTCTTTGGGCACGATGGATTTTCGGATAACAGCGGACAGGGGAACCCTATTTTCACAACCCATAAATCGGTTACTTTTAACAAACCGTTCAGCCAAATGGCATAGTTTGACGAATCTTTCTGTGATTGATAAAACCAATGAAGTAGTATATAATTTTGAAATTGCTACTACAGCCGACAGTAACACCATCTTTTTTAAAGTTCCATCGAAGCTGGTGATTCTGAATAAAGTGAAATGGCACTTGGATTCTGAGGAAATTCTGACCTATCGGTTTGATAAAAAAATAGTTGCTCCTGCAGTGAAAATGAAAACCGATGATTCTTTCTTTCAGATAATTGAGGAAGGGGAAAAAGACAAAAGGGTAATTACCTGTGAATTGAAAAATGTCGGGATTTCATCGTTGGTACCCAAAAGAATAATAAAGGGTAATCCCGATGGATTAATTACTGGTTCTGTAACCTATAAACCAATCATGGATAAAGGAATGAGTATTAACTCCAATTTAGCATTCAGCCACGTGAGTTGGTCCGATATGCAATTCAACTTTTTAAAATTGAAAGGGACTTACTTGTCGGAAAAACCGGGAGAATGGCAACTTGATTTGGATACAAGGCTTGATTCAACGGAAATTGTATGTAAAGGGCAAAAAACAGGAAATGGTAATACGGCTCTAAATGGAGAGATTAAGCATTTCCCCCTCAAAACAGCCGAACCCTTTTTGGAAAAAGTTCTATCCAATTTAAAAGGAACGGTATCCGGTGATTTTAATTTTTCATCGAATGAAAGCAATAAAAATCTAAACGGTAAAGTATCCATCAGCGAGGGAAACCTAAGGGTAAAAACTCTGAATGCGGAATACCGGATTCCGGCTGGAACAGTTCTATTTACCGGTAAAAAGATAGTTTTGGATGATTTCACAGTTTTGGATTCCCTTAATAATAAGTTACTTATTGACGGTACACTCGATATTAGCAATCCCAAAGCCATTTCCACCAATCTGGAAGTTTCATCAGTCAACCTTCAGGTTTTGAATAGGACTGAAAAGGATAATGCTGCTTTTTTTGGGCAGGTTTTTGTCGATTCCAAGTTATCAATCAAAGGTCTGGTAACTAGTCCGGAATTTAAAGGTACCGTTTTATTGACAAAAGGAACTGAAGTGTTTTTCAGTAAAAAAGAGGATCTCAGCCTTTCTGAAAGTGAAAAGGTTATCACCTTCGTGTCAAAAAATACACTGAACAGTAAAAGGAATCTATTAATAAAAAGTGAATTGGCTCAACATAAAGGAGCCTCTATTGAAACCTTTCTGGAAATTGATCCCCATACCAAGATAAATTTCAATTTAGCTCAAAAGCTCTATACCATCGATTTAATGATTCAGGGTGGTGGAGCATTAAACTATGGCCTGTTGGAAAATAATCAAATGAATCTTTCGGGTAAGTATGAAATTGGCGAAGGAACGGCCAATGTGAAAATGATTGGCTGGCCCAATAAGTTATTCCAGATTACATCGGGGGGGTTCATCCGATGGGCTGGAAATATAGAGGATCCCACTTTACAGTTTGAAGCATTGAACAGGGTGAGAACCTCTTACACCAATCCGATTGACGGCAAATTGAGGTACGTTGATTTCAATGTAATGCTAAAACTCTCTGATCGTCTGTCAGAGTTAAAACTGGTATTCACCATTAATACTCCCGATCAGTACTTGATGAGTATTATCAATACGCTCAGTCCTGATGAACAGATGCGGCAGGCAATTACCATCCTGTTATTTGAAAAAATTGACCTTCCGGGAATTTCAACGTCCACCGATTATGTAACGGAACAGGTGAACCAGATTCTAGCCTCGCAGTTAAATTCCCTTACCAAAACAACGGTAAAAGGGATTGATATCTCTTTCGGGATTGACACTTACACGTCTGCATCGCAGTCGGGTGGTGAGAAAACAAATACCAGTCTTTCGTACGATGTTAAAAAATCATTTATGAATGATAGGGCAAAAGTCGAAATTTCAGGCCGTGTGAATGATTATTCCAATTCCCAGAATAGCTCCAATTTATCGCTGAACAACCTTTCGTTCGAATACCAGCTCGATTCTGCTGGAACAAAATTCATAAAGGTTTATAATGAGCATACTTACGAAGATGTTTTTGAAGGGGAAGTAATTAAAACAGGTGTTGGTTACATTTACCGAAAAAGTTATCCAACATTGGGAGATCTTTGGAGAAGGGACAACAAGAAGAAAAAATTAAAGGAAGCTGAAAAATGAAGGTATCGTCCATTATATGGGTTGTAATCTTAATTGGAATAACATCGGGTTGCTCCAACACCCGTTTCTTGGCCGAAAACCAGGTTCTTTATACGGGCAGGGAAAAAGTTGAACTGGTGAAACTGGAAAAAGGAACCAAGGCATCATCGGCAAAAAACTACGTGGAATCCATTACCAACCACAAAGTAAATAATGCTTTGTTTGGCCGTCGCGTGCTTCCGCCAATAGGTTTGTGGACCCACAATTATGTGAAAGCCGAAAAGGATCAGAAATTCAAGAGTTGGATATATAAAACGCTGGCATCGGACCCAATACTTTTGTCGGACGTAAATCCCGAACTCCGTGCAAAAAAGATTGAAAATGATCTTTTTGATAAGGGATATTTTCATTCAAAAGCATGGGCTGAAGTGCATATTAACCCTAAAAATCCTCATAAAGCAAGAGTAAAATACTTTGTTGAATTGGCCCCACCGGTAATCTATAATAAAGTGACGATCGATACTTTGACTGATTATATTGACACGCTAATCAGTAGAGATAAGTTTATGTCGGAAATCAGAACGGGAGACCAGTTCAACCTTGAAAAGATAAAAGCTTCAAGAGGTAAACTTTCCAGAAGGATTCAGAATAACGGTTATTTTTACTTTATGCCCGATTACGTCCAACTAAAGGCTGATACGGTTGTTGAAAAAGGAACGATCGATTTAAATGTTGGGAAGGCTAAGAATTTGCCGCAACAAGTTACTTCTGTCTATACAATAAATGATATTGTTATTAATAACCTCAGCAGGACCGATACCATTTCTTCAAACATCAAAACTGTCGATTACGAGGGAATTAAAATAATTTCATCGGGTGATAAGATAAAAAACGAGGTCTTGGCTAATGCCATCGATTTCAAAAAAGGCGAAACTTATTCCTATAATACCTACCAGAGTACCTTAAACCACCTTAACAATCTTGGGGTATTTAAATACGTAAATATCACTTTTCAACCGGATAAAACTGACAGCCTGAATCATCTCCTAAATGTAGTTGTTGATTTAATTAAAGCCGATAATATAATGGCGGATTTTGAAGCCAATTTCATGTCAAAATCATCGGGATATATCGGACCTCAAGCCGAGATTGGTGTATCGCACAATAATACTTTTCATGGAGCTGAACGGTTGAGAATTGGTTTAACCGGTGGTTTTGAGTGGCAATGGGGAACAAAGACGGAATCGCAGTTGGGAACCTATTCCTATCAGGCAGGTATAAATACTGGGCTCACTTTGCCACGGATTTCAATTCCTTTCCGGCCCGCCAAAAAAAACAAACTCTTATTGCAACGAACCATTGTAAATGCTGATATTACTATTCTAAACCGTATAGCCTATTATAAGGAAGTATCGGGAAAAATAAATTTACAGTACCAATGGAGTAAGACCAGTAATATCCAACATTCTTTTTATCCCATATACATCAACTCAGTAAATCTGCTGGCAACAACGCCTGAATTTGATTCTGTGGTTAACGAAAATATATACATACGTAAAAGTTTTGAAGAACAATTCATCTTAGGGCCAAGGTATGAATTTAGTTATAACAATACCTTGACGACCAAACCCAATAATTTCATGTATCAAGCTGGAATAAATACCTCAGGAAATTTTATTGATTTGTTTGCAAGCATGGGTAAGGAACCCAGCGAAAGACCTTACTATTTTTTGAATAATATTTATTCCCAATTTGTAAAAATAACTTCCGATTTCAGATACTACCGGAACGGTTACAATAAATCGCTGGCTTTTAGATTCTATGCTGGAATAGGAATGCCTTATAATAATTCAACTGCACTGCCATACGTAGAACAGTTTTTTAGTGGGGGAGCCTATAGTATACGCGGATTTACGGCGCGTTATCTGGGTCCTGGATCTTACCATGATACTGATCAAAGTGGGTATATTGACCAGTCTGGTGACTTGAAGCTGGAGTCCAATTTGGAATTTAGGTTTGATATGTCGAAAGTGCTAAAAGGGGCACTTTTTGTGGATGCCGGGAATATTTGGCTCGTTAATGAGGATATAAACCGACCAGGGGCTAAATTTAACGCGAATACCTTTTATGAACAGATTGCCGTTGCTGCCGGTTTTGGGTTCAGGTTCGATTTCAATTTTTTTGTACTCCGCACCGATGCCGGTTTTCCTATAAGGAATCCCTATCCTACCGATAACAAGTATTGGTTATTTGGCAGCAATAACATATTCTCCAGTGGACTTTTCCATTTGGCAATCGGTTATCCTTTTTAACCCGGATTATTCATTAATAATCCTGACGATTAAGCTACACCTCAATAT
>DYQV01000652.1 GCA_020719105.1 Rikenella microfusus | reverse complement strand
TTCGACAATATGCCTTTTTTATTTACCCACTCAAAACGTTATAGAACCAAAATTTAGTTTAAGAATAAGTGAAAGCTATGGAAACATCACCAAATATTCATGTCGGAATCACCAAAAAGAAACACATTGAGTTCCGTTTAGCAGGAAAATTTTCCAGTAATGAATTAAATCAGACTCTTTTAGATACCTATGTGGCTTCCGGTGAAAACCAAAAACTCACGTTACAGGGCAGCAACCAGACCCTTTCATTTGAAAAAGAGGTTACACTTCTTCCTTGCAATCTTTCAGCCGACTATTTCGAAATTAAAGAAGTGGTTATTGGAATTGATTTTCATTGGGAGCAAAAAGAAGATCAGAAATTTCAAGGCGCTCTGAAATTGATGCTTGTTGGTGACGAAATTCAGGTTATCAATATTTTACCGGTTGAAAATTATTTGATTAGTGTTATTTCCTCTGAAATGAGCGCTACCAGTTCTTTGAATTTGCTCAAGGCACACGCCATCATCTCGCGTAGCTGGCTGCTGGCTCAAATAGCTAAGCAGAATGAGTTGGTACAATCGAAAGCCATGTACCAATTAATACACGAAACCGATGAGGAATACATACGCTGGTACGACCGCGAGGACCATACACTGTTCCATGTATGTGCCGACGACCATTGTCAGCGTTACCAAGGAATTACCCGTGCAAACAATCCCCGTGTTGTGGAAGCCGTTCAAGAGACCATGGGACAAGTGTTGATGTACGACAACAAAATATGCGATGCCCGTTTTTCAAAATCCTGTGGTGGCGTGGCCGAACGATTCGAGAATTGCTGGGAACCGGTTCCGCATCCGTATTTAACAGCGGTTATTGATCACCCGGAACCTACCCAACTGCATACCATGGATTTGACTCTGGAAAAAAATGCAACCCTTTTTATTCATGCCAACCCTGAAGCATTTTGCAATACAAAAGATGAGAAAGTTTTGACACAGGTTTTGAACAATTACGATTTAGTGGCCAAAGATTTTTACCGTTGGCAAGTAACCTATTCACAAGAGCAATTGAGTGCATTGGTTTTTAAAAAATCAGGCATTGATTTTGGTCAAATCATCGATTTAATGCCAATAGAACGGGGAACCTCCGGGCGATTGATTAAACTTAAAATTATAGGGACTAAAAAAACACGGATAGTTGGTAAAGAACTGGAAATCCGCCGATGGTTCAGCGAATCGCATTTGTATAGTTCGGCGTTTACCATCGAAAAATTGAATTTTACAGGAACCGTACCCGGAAACTTTATCTTGCACGGTGCCGGCTGGGGGCATGGTGTAGGCCTGTGCCAGATTGGTGCCGCAGTAATGGGAGAAAAAGGATTCACTTTTACCGAAATTTTGATGCATTATTATAGGAATGCAGAGATTGTGAAGATATATTAGGGTGTTGAGATGAGATGTGAGATGCAAGATTTGAGATTTGTGATAAAAAATGCGCTAAGTTATTTGGGTCATTCCTTTGCGCATTTTTATCAAGGCACAGCTAATACC
>DYQV01000651.1 GCA_020719105.1 Rikenella microfusus | reverse complement strand
TCATTATGTCAATGATTGAAGTCAAATGGTTTTCGCCTGAAGGTATGTTTTCAAATAAAATTCTATTTCTGATTGCTTTACTTTCATTCAAGGTATGGCTAATAGCAAAACCATTGAGCAACCACGAGCGAAACATATCGTTTTGAATATCTTCCGCATTGGCAATATAATATTCGCTGGTAGTGCGGTCGCATTCAATGTTTATATCAAATATTTCTTCAATGGTATTTCTGTGATTATTAAATGTTTTGCGTGGAATTGTTACTCCATTTGAAAAGGAGCAGTTCAGCCACTTATCGTTAATGTCTTTCAGTGTTATTCGTCTGCTCCGATAAATAACATTTATGAGCCAAAAATATCGTTGATACAGATTTGAAGCCATAAATCATCTTGCTTTCAGTCGGTTATAAACTAATTCCACTATTTTGCCTGTAGCATAGGTTGTAAAATTCATTTCTTTTGACATGCTGTTTGGGTCTATTAATGTCAGTTTTTCTGCGTCAATTACTTTAATTGCATCCTCAAAATTGTTGATTGCTTTTACACCCTCAAATAGCAACGGTTTTATTCCGATAAAATGCAAATTGTCTATTCTCTTTGATAATTCAACATACAATTCGGTCGAAATTCCACAAGCACTGCTATATCGAAATGTCGAAACAAGAACTACTTTATTGTATTTTTCAGGGCATATTAGTTTGTAAATCGCTTCTTTTGCCTCTAAAAAATATCTTCTCCCACTTTCAAAATCCCTTTCACCGCAATGATTTTTCGTAACATTCCCGATATACAAGCAATTCAATTTCTCATACTGTTGATACAATGGCAGTTGTCCCATGTCAGTATGGATATAACACATTTCGCATTTCTTTGTCCATTTCCGATAGTTCTCGTGTAACGTTTCAAGCACCAAGTCGCCCACAAAAACAATTAATAAAGGCTTATGTTGTTTCTTGTCGAATAGAAAATGAAAGAGTCGAAAGAATAAATTGAGTTTCATCGTATAATCTTTTGTTGTTTGATTTCACAAAAGTAGTGTAGGAATGTGCCAAAATCTTACACACCTAAATTTTTTTTCTTTCATTTTTCAAAATCGCAAACGGTTGTCTTTCTTTTTTTTATACTATGACACACAACGACTGAGGCTATGCGCATCCTGCGGTTTGCGGGAGCTTCACTGTCGCATAGCGACAAGGTGAATGCGGGCGCAAATGCTGCTAAGTGCACGTCAGCCAGCAGATGAGCATAGGCGTGTGTTACCAGCTGGCCGTTGGTTGTATATAGTTGTGTTCATGTCGAGAGAATTTGTCGATTTATATATGCTGTCACTGTTATAAGTCAATTTTTTTGTTCTGTTCTTTTCTTGTCAGCCTTGCAAGTAAGAGCTAAAGTGTTGTCTAAATGCACAAAACTAAAATAATCAACTCTCCACAGTTCATTGTTTTTTTTCTTTCAAAACGCACTTCAACTGTCTAAACGAACAAAAAAACAATGTACTGTGACCGCTCTGCCTATTATCAAAAAGCTATAAA
>DYQV01000650.1 GCA_020719105.1 Rikenella microfusus | reverse complement strand
GTTAATGGAAGAAAAAACAGTACTCATTTTTTCCGATTAATCGGTCATTAAGTACTACTAATGAAATGTTATTTTGTAAAAAAAAGAAAGTGTAAAAAGAGGTTAAAATTTATTTATAATCAGTTTTTCTATATTTTAGCAAAAAATATATAAACCATATATCATGCTCAATATTGCCCTGTTTGGTCCTCCGGGTGCGGGAAAAGGAACCCAAAGCGACTGGTTGGTAAAAAAGTACAACTTAACCTACATCTCAACCGGCGATATTCTTCGCGAAGAAATTAATTCTGGAACGCCATTGGGTATTCAAGCTAAAAACATAATTGAAAAAGGGGGCTTGGTTTCCGATGAGCTTGTAGTGCAGATTATTGAAAACCGGATTACCAAAAAAACGGATACCAATGGCTTTCTATTTGATGGTTTTCCAAGAACAACGGTGCAGTGCTATATCCTCGACGGGCTATTGATGAACATGAATACATCACTCACCTGTATGCTAAGCCTTGAAGTTCCCGATGAAGAATTGGTGCGGAGGTTGAAGTCGCGTGCTCAAATAGGGAACCGCAAGGACGATAACGATGATGTAATTCAGTATAGACTTCAGGAATACTACTCCAAAACGGTACCAGTGGCCAAATACTATCAAGACAAGGGTATTTGCTATTCCATTGATGGAACTGGAGCAATTGAGGACATACAAGCACGTCTCGATGCTGCCGTACAAAAATCACTAGAGAATCGGTGGGTAAATCTCATTTTGTTTGGTTACCCGGGATCGGGAAAAGGTACACAGGCAAAAAAAATGGCCGAAAAGTACAATCTGGTTTACATTTCCACCGGTAAAATGCTGCGAATTGAGATTAAGAATGATACCGAAATTGGCCGTATTGCTAAACCCTATATGGACAAAGGAATTATTGTTCCCGATGAGATTGTGATTAAGCTGATTGAGGAGAAAATTCAGGCCAGTCCGGGTTCAAGAGGCTTTATTTTCAAAGGTTTTCCAAGAACCATTGTTCAGGCTTATATTGTAGATGGCATGCTAAAGAAGATGAATAGTTCTGTTACATCGGCAATAGAGCTGCAGATTAGTCCGCTGGAAGCCATGAAAAGGCTGGCTCAAAGGAGTAAAACCGAGGGAGGCCGCCTTTACGATATGGACACCGAAACTATTGTTTCGCGGCTTGAAGAGTATGAGCAAAAAACCATGTTGGCCCGAAATTTTTACGAAAAGCGCAATTTGCTGCAAAAAGCATCGGGTGAAGGAACCGAGGAGAAGGTTTTTGAAAATATTTGCAAACAGATAGATTTAACCTTGAGGCAGGCATTGTAAACTAAACTCATTGAATTGTATTCATATTGTTAATCAAATTGTTGAGGCGTTTAAAAAAGGAAAAAAAGACATAGCTTCCTTTTTGATAAATATGGGCGAAAAATTTATTTTAATAAAATATTTTGCCATGCGTGACGAAAAAAATAACTACAACAGGGCAACCGCATTTAGCCCGCTTTATTCATACCTGAGCACAGCGAAAGGTG
>DYQV01000649.1 GCA_020719105.1 Rikenella microfusus | reverse complement strand
TGGTTTTTTAGGATCACTTCATTTTAACCCCTTTATAAATCTTTTTAGTGCTATTCAATCCCGTAATCTTCACGGAGCCGTTTTTTAACCGTATTGAAATACTTGTCTTCTGTCATGTCAGATTCCAAATCCGTCATTTTCTTGTTATACCAATGGGTAATATCAAAAAGCTTGTCATACAGCTCTGATATTTTTCCTTCTTCGTTGAACCTGTCACAGACTACCATTGCTTTAGTCGTAAAGTTTCCCCACACCTTATACAGCAATGAAAGGCAGTAATTGTATTTCATTTGGCCGTCAATGGTATCAGGCTTTTTCTTTTTTTCGGAATCCTTTATGTGCAGCACAACACAATTGGAGGCATGCTTGGTGTTCGGTTGTTTTACCCCTTTATATAAAAACTCAAAATCGAATGTGATGGGAGAACCCGAAGCATCTATTTTCTTTTTGGCAACCTCAAAGATTCTTTTTTTCATTGCACTATTGTCCAATAATGCGGGTTTATCTTCCAACTCAAAATCTTTGATTACATCGGTTATCCAGTACACATAGGTTCTTTTGTCTTTTTGGCTGCATATGATTTTATAAATGCGCTTGGCATATTCGGACTTCAAACCCACCGATAATGCGGGATTGAACCAGGTACCCCCCACGCCTTTGCCGTAATAAATCAGGAAAGGGATAACCCACGGATTGAAATTGATAACAATCCTATCAGTCCCCTTTATTGAATGGACGGTACTGACCACCACGCCTGTTGTTTCTATGGTTTTATGTACTTCGGGGTGAACCCACTTGAATTGAAAGGTTTTTCTCATCATCCCTTGAACTTCCTTTAAAACCCGAAACTTGTTGTTACCATCAGCGGCATCACCCGCACTTATTTCAACATAAGGCTGGTTAAACAAATCCCTGGGGATTTCCTTCCCTTTGGTCATGTAATCCTGCAAAGCCTCACTAACCAAGGTTATAACATTTTCCTGTGTGGCGGTATAGTCATACCTTCCGAAGGTGACATTGTTCGGTTGAAGCACTAAATATTCATCAACCGTCTGGGGCATCTTTAATTTTGCCATAGCGGATTATTTTAGCGCAATTTAAATAAAATACCAAAACAAACAAAAGTTTTAGTAATTATATGTCATAACTTATTTTTACTCAAAAAGTCTGTTTTACTCCTAATTATTTTACTCAAAAAGTCTGTTTTACACCCCATTATTTTACTCAAAAAGTCTGTTTTACTAACTTTTTTGAACCTTGCAGGCTATTACGGGTAAGGACTTCGCTATTTAACATCAACATACTACAAATAAGATATAAGACAAAAACTGATACAAAATGCGAAAAAAAAAGCCCCATTCCTGTTGATAAATTTTTATTTAGGGGGAAAGAAAAATTGAAAAACAAATCAAAACTCAACAAAAAAGCCGATCCGGAACAGACGGAAAAAACAATCGGAGAGCATTTAAAAAAAAGAAAAAAGAAGTTTTGCGGGCTATTTAACAATAATATGAGCTTAAAATATCGGTTAAAGTTTTGA
>DYQV01000648.1 GCA_020719105.1 Rikenella microfusus | reverse complement strand
AGCGGAGCAGGCGCTCCGCTATCCTTACGATGAAATTAAGATTGTCATAAAATTAGTAATTGATTTCTTAGAGCTGGCACAATTTCATAAACATCTTTGTATATTTATTTGTATTTTTGTTTAAAAAAAGAACAGGTATGAAAAAGCAAAACTGTTTTAATGCCTTAATTAAAGAAACTGAAGATGGATGGTTTTTTGGGCAGATTGAAGAAGTACCCGAAGCCATGTCGCAAGGCAAAACAATTGATGAACTATTGGAAAACCTGACTGACGCCTTGAATTTGGTTTTGGAATTAAAAAGGGAAGAAACCTTAAAACAATATTCAGGTGAAACTTATATTACCCGTAAGTTAATCATTGCATGAAACGCAGTGAATTTTTAAAGTACCTGAATCGTAATAATTGTTCGTTATATCGCGAAGGGAGTAAGCATAGTGTTTACATTAATAATGCCAACAATAAACGCATTACAGTTCCCCGTCACAATGAATTACATAATGATTTTTGCAAAGAAATGTGTAAGCAATTGGGTATAACTATTATCGGGAAAAAAGAATAGAATTAACTTCCTCACAACAATACTACAATTACGCTGAAATAATTATAATTACAATTTCAGCAAAAAATTTTAAAATGGAGCAGCCTTTCCCGTTTTAGAGGAGCGTTCCGCTTTCCGTAACGCAGCACTCCTGTACTGTTTAATTAAATCGAAAGCTGACATTTGCCTCCTAATAAATGGTCTTCGAATTTTTTAGTTTAAAATGGAACGTTTGCCTTAAATAGTATTAAATTTACCCAGCAATTAGTTATGCTAATAATAATTACCATTTATGCCAATAAACGAACCATATATTGAGAGTTTAAAACAGCAGTTGAAACAATTAAATCCTTATTTGGTGGTGCTTTTTGGATCGTATGCCTATGGTAAACCCAACAGCAATAGCGATATTGATTTATTGGTAGTTACCAATGACGATTTTTTTCCTAAAAATTACGAAGAACGGATTGATTTACAATTGGCTGTGAGTAAGCATATTTTTGAATTAGAGAAACAAGTTGCCATTGATTTATTGGTTTATACCATTCCCATGTACAAAAAACTTATGGAACAAAACAGTGCCTTTGCACTTGAAATTAAAAATAAGGGAATAACACTTTATGAAAGAAACAACCCAACAGTGGCTTAATTTCGCGGAAACCGATTTACTTGCTTGCGAAAAATTAATTTCTGATGACCAGTTAACGACTGTTGTTACCTTTCATGCCCAACAAGTGGTTGAGAAGTGTTTTAAAGCAATTATTGAAGAAGAAAGTTTACCCTTTAATAAAATTCATAGTGTATCGCGCTTATAAGGTTTGATTCAAAACAAAATTACTTTTCCGGTTGATGGCATCCTTTTGCAAAAAATTGATGCAGTTTACACCACGTCAAGGTATCCCGGCGATTTTGGGCTAATGCCCGATGGCACTGCAACCAAGCGGTTTGCCGGGGAATTATTTGAATTTGCAAAGTCTATATTCGAAAATACACTGAAGCAGTTAA
>DYQV01000647.1 GCA_020719105.1 Rikenella microfusus | reverse complement strand
TAATGCAAAGATACAAAATTAGGTCGAATAGCGGATAATTATTTTGGAATAAATTATCGAAAAAAATTTTGGAAGGATTTTAAATGTCAGTTATGATATTTGACATTTGCTTTAGTATGCCGCACAACATTAGTGTAAGATTGGTTCTTCCTCCAAATTAATTTGGTTATTTTCTGGACTTTTAAAAACGACTTAAATTGGCTTGATTCTATATTTATGATCTTTTAATTCATAACTTATATTTTGTGTCAATGAAAATAAAGTTGTAAAATGAACAATAGTTCATTATCTTTGCAATGAACTATTGTTAAAATAATCATGTGCGCAAGAATAAAAGTGCTAAGAAAAGTTTCAAATCCACCTTTAATTAAAGGGTTTAAGCCTTTTGGTCCAGAATCCGGAAAACAGGCTCCGGAGTTTGTTAACTTATTATATGAGGAGTACGAAGCCTTACGCCTAAGCGACTATGACACACTTAATCACCACCAGGCATCGGTTTTGATGGGTGTTTCCAGACCTACCTTTACACGAATATATGCTTCTGCCCTTCAAAAAATAGCAAAAGCATTTGTTGAGGGAAGGCAAATTACTATTGAGGGAGGAAAAGTTTATTTCGACAGCGATTGGTACCACTGTAAAAAGTGTGCCTGTTACTTCAATAATCCTGAGAAAGAAAAAAAAGTTGAGAATTGCCCCCTTTGCGGAAGTCAACGTGTGGATAGGTTTGATTACGGGAATATTCATGAAGATTTTATAGATAATTACTGTGGAGATTATTGCACATGTCCAAACTGTGGATTTGATCAGGAACATAAGCACGGGCAGCCATGCAGCAAACAAATATGCCCCCGATGTCAAAGTATAATGAAACGAAAAGGAAGTCCCAATTGCAGAAAATTTAAAACCCAATAATATGAAAGTTGCTATCACTTCTACAGGAAATACCTTAGAATCAACAATTGACCAAAGATTTGGTCGCTGTGCTTACTTTGTGGTTTACGACACAGAGAATAAAGCAATGGAATTTATTCCTAACCCAAACAAAGATGCGGAAGAAGGTGCTGGTCCGGCTTCGGTTCAATTAATTGCATCCCGCAATGTGAATAAAATAGTATCCGGCGAATTTGGCTTGAAAATTAAATCGTTGCTCGATAGTCTGAAGATTCAAATGATTGTTCTTAGAGAGTCGGAAAAACAAATTAAGGAAATTATCGAAATGTTAAACCATTAAAAAAGGAGGTTTTTATGCCAGGTATTAACCAAACAGGCCCAATGGGACAAGGTTCCATGACAGGCCGCAGAATGGGGCGCTGTACCAATTTTGGTGCAAATCTCAAAAATCAGACTGCCGAAACAAGAGAAAATGCCAACGAAAATATTCCTGAAAATATTCAGGGAAGAGGATTTGGCTTTGGACGAGGCAGAGGAGGACGGGGTTTTGGTATGGGACGGCAAAACCGTTTCAGAGGCGGCTTTTAATTAAGTTACGGGGAGGTTTACATAAACCTCTCCTATTAACCCGGATTATTCATTAATAATCCTGACGATTAAGCT
>DYQV01000646.1 GCA_020719105.1 Rikenella microfusus | reverse complement strand
AAGAAAAGTGAAATATTGGTCGTACAAATTAAGTACATGGTATATGCAGAGAATATTTTGACTTGTTCAAAGATTACCCTTAATTAAAAATGACTGACCACTTCCTCCTTGCCGGTTTCCAATTTAATAATGTCTTTTACCAGGTTGTTGGCCAGACGGCTTGCACCCAATCGGAACATACGGTTGTTCATCCAGTCGTCGCCCAATACTAGTTTAACTATGGCTAAGTAAACCAATGCATCTGTTGAGGTTACCATTCCACCGGCAGGTTTTAAGGCTATTTTTTTCCCGGTTTTTTTATGAAAAGCTGCAATAGCTTCACACATAATATATACTGACTCGGGAGTGGCTGCGGGTTCCATTTTGCCGGTGGAAGTTTTTATGAAATCGGCTCCGGCTGCCATGGCAACAATACTTGCATTCCAAATATTTTCTAGGGTTGTTAGCGCACCTGTTTCTAAAATAACTTTTAAATGGGCGTTGCCTATGGCTTCTTTTATGGTTTTAATTTCGTGATAAACCGTTTCATAATCGCCGGCTAACCAGGTTCCTAAAGATATTACAATGTCAATGTCGGTGGCACCATCGGTAACTGCTTTTTTGCATTCCAGTACCTTTACATCCAAGTAGGTTTGCGATGAGGGAAATCCGGCAGCAACCGAAGCGATTCCAACATTAGTCGTTTTAAGTGTTTCAGCCACCATTTTTACTAAGGGAGGATACACACAAATGGCTGCCACATTTGGGATTCCTTTATATTTTGCAGAAAAACTGTTCACATTCTGGGCAAATAGCTTCCCTTTTTCCAAGGTATCGGTTGAATTCAGGGTAGTTAAATCGATTAAACTGAATGCCAGTTTTAAATACTCTGCCGTAAAAAGTTTTTGAGCCAGTTCTTTCGATTCAACCACTTTCTGATTGACATCATTCATCGAAAAGGGTATAGGGTATTGATTTAAAAGTTCCATTTTAATGTAATTTATATAGGTAATTTGATAACGATATGCGCAAAAATAACAACTATTTTGAAAGCTTTGGGTTATTGTGGTGTCTTTCTCCATCGCGGAGGGTTTTCTTCTCCATGTTTTTTAAAAAAGCTTCGGTTAAATTCACCCCGGTTTGATTTGCCAAACAGATAAGAACCCATAGCACATCGGCCATTTCATCGGCAAGGTTTCCCTTCAAATCCGCCTCTTTAAACGATTGGTCGCCATAAGTACGGGCCATAATACGTGCCAATTCTCCTACTTCTTCGGTTAGTAGGGCCATATTGGTTAATTCGCTAAAATAGCGCACACCGATGGTTTTAATCCATTCATCCACTTTCTGTTGGGCTGTTTGAATACTAAGTGTTTGATTATTCATAAAATAGTTTTTATCACAAGTTTACAATTCAAAAGTACAACTATTCAAATAGTATGAACGCTAAATCGAAAACATTAACCGACTTCATCCTATCCCTTAAATCCGCATATAAAAATCTAACTTACTGGTAGTCACGGCGTGACTCTTTAATTAAAATAACAATGTAAGTTTGAATCCACTCCGAAAAGCTAAAAA
>DYQV01000645.1 GCA_020719105.1 Rikenella microfusus | reverse complement strand
CATCGCACATTCACACCTTTCGCTGTGCTCAGGTATGAATAAAGCGGGCTAAGATAAAATAACATATATAGTCAAGCCCCCGCTATCATAAAGTTCGCTTAACTGTTGCAGATTTAAAGTTTTTAGTAAAAGTTAATTCTGATATTTTGAATTAATTACCTGATAACCAACCAGCCTGTCGTATTTTTGCCCAAAACCCCGGTGATATACATAAATCAAATAGTCGTTTTCAGTTTGAAAATGAGAACCTTCCAACAGCAGTTCATCGGGCTGGCCGGTATAATTATCAACCTTTGTATAAAAATAATTGTAGTACCCTTGTTTAAGTAACAATACGGTTTCATAATACTTCTGGTCGTAATTGTAAGTCATTTTATTTTCCTTATTTAATTGCCACTGACAAAAACCACCCAAAACATAAACACTTCCATCGATAAAAGGATCACTCATTGGTAAGTAACAATGCACATAGGCATAATCGGCCGATTCATTTACATAGTTGCTGTTGGAAAGATTCACTAAATATTTGCCATTCATATCCTCTTCCCAAAAATATTTTTTTGCAGTACGGGCTTCATCCAAACGCAATTGAATATGGTAAATGGTATCAATGTATCGAACATCATTCACATTTAAACCAGACCTACTCTTGTCGGAAAAATCGAAAAGCCTGAATTCATTGCTTCCCGTAAATAAGTTTTGGCCAGGTAACTGATAATCCAATTCATTATTGCGGATAAAAACAGGCTTAAGATTTGAAATTACTCTATCAGGGCGGTTATTTTGGTTGATATTCACTTTCACCTCGCTAAATGGATCTGCTATAGGCAACTCATCGTGAATTACTTTCAAAGAAATTTCCTGACTGTTATCTCTTATATCAGTACCCAAAGGTCTCAATACTTGTGCATCAATCCTTACTAACGATTCGTAAACAACAAACCGCTTAATCAATAAAATTTGGTCTTTATTTTGGTTGTCAAAAACCCGCAACAAATAATTTCCTGATATTTTAAAACGCGCGTCATCATTGGGCAGCTTAACTTGATAATTCACATAAGGTACTGTGGTATTGACTGAAAAATGATAATCCAAAACCGGATTTTCCACAAAACCATCCATATATTCGTCAGAAAACAAATCAGAAATGCTCCAATCGGCATTGCAATAAATTATCTGATAATAATAGGTTATAGCTTGTGTACCAAATCCATCAAACATAAAAGTTAAGGTTTGGTCTCCGTCGAGTGGGATTGAGGGATAAGAAAGATCATTCCCGGTGACAAAGGCTCTAATAGTTCTAAATTGGCTTCCGTCAATTGGTTCAACGGAAAATTCATTAGAAGCATCTGTCTGTGCTACCACTGAATCCAAATTAAAATGTAGCACCATACAAACCAATCCCATAAACAGTTTAGAACAAAACCTAATATTCGAAGCAAGACGATTTATCATATTCTTGGGGCATCATTAAGTGCTAAAAATACTACAATATTGGTTGAAATTTTACTTTAGCCCGCTTTATTCATACCTGAGCACAGCGAAAGGTGTGAATGTGCGATGGG
>DYQV01000644.1:303-1568 GCA_020719105.1 Rikenella microfusus | reverse complement strand
CCCAAAACCCCAAAACCCCAAAACCCCAAAACCCCTAATATATTATTTCATAAAATTAATTTAATTATAATTAATATCAAATTTAATTTATTAAAAAGATACTTTTTAGATTAATTGTTATTTATTATGGAATGCAACCTACCAATTCAAAATAATTTACAAAATCAACCAATTACTAATACACAATTATTAAATCAATAAAACTTACCATTTAATTATCAGAATGCAATGCCTATCGATTTTAATCCAATGCAAAATTAGTTTATTCAAGGATAGCAACCATTTTACGGAGCATCAATAGCTAGTCCAATTGCTATGGGTGGATACTTACCTCAACAAATTCCTCAACGATATATCCAACCAGGATTACAATCACCAGTAACACATTTAGGAGTCAGTTATTCATAGCCAATTGATATTCCCTTACCAGCACATAGACAAGTAGTGAGAAAGGCTGTAGATAGACAAGTTTTGATCCCTCAACAACCAGATATTAAAGTAGTCAATTAAGTTCAACATATTCCAATTCAAATTCCAGTATCACCAAAGCAACAAGTTGTAAGACATGCAGTTCCTAAAGTTATTCAAATCCCTCAACCACCTGAGACTAGAGTTTACCATTAAACTTACAAAAGACCAGTAGTTCAATAGCAACCACCTGTTGCACATACAGTTTATGACAGAATTCCAAAAACACAAATGATTCCTCAGCCACCTGAAATTAGAATGATTCAAAAAGCAAGAGTTTAAGGTCCTTTCTATCAACAAGCACCCATTCAAAGAGTTGAGCCAGTAGTAACAATACCACCTGATCCAAGAATGTATGGAACAAGAGAATTACCAGTTAACACTACTCCAGTTGCAATGAATGCAGGATATAATGCAGGAATAGTAAGTCCATCTGCATACGGATTACAACTACCAGAAATTAATCAATTTTAGGTTCCTTATGGATTACCACAAAACTAAATGATGTATAACAATCCTATTATGCCTTATGAACAAAATTTATATGGAAATCAATTCTTAGGAATGCAAGGATTACCAATTATGCCTGAAATGTACGGAGCTTAGGGATTTATGGGAGTACCTCCAATGGATAATATGTATTCTGGTTATGGATATCAAGGTATGCAAATGCCTATTTAAATGTCAATGCAAGGAATGCCAATGCCAATGCAAGGAATGCCAATGCAAGGAATGCCAATGCCAATGCAAGGAATGCCAATGCCAATGCAAGGAATGCCAATGCAAGGAATGCCAAT
>DYQV01000644.1:0-203 GCA_020719105.1 Rikenella microfusus | reverse complement strand
GCAAAATGTTCAAAAGAATGAATCAAATTCCGAAAATCAAAATATCTTTTCTCAAGAAAGCTTAAATACTAAAATGTAAAATCAAAATATGTCAGAATAGTAATTATACTAATAGAATTATTTTAATTATTTATTTTTTAATTATTATTATATTTTGAAAATTAATTAGGGGTTTTGGGGTTTTGGGGTTTTGGGGTTTTGGG
>DYQV01000643.1 GCA_020719105.1 Rikenella microfusus | reverse complement strand
TACACCCAAAATTGGGAGTTTTTATTTTCCCAATTTTGTGGAATAGCTTAATCGTTAGGATTATTCATGAATAATCCGGGTTAATTAATAGCTGTCAAAGTGATTTCTGATTTATTCCTCAACTGCTGAAACCAATCGATAGACCTAACAATTGCAGGTAATGCAGCACTATTATGATCTGTAAACGGTAGGGTTTCGTAAAAAACTTGATTAGAACCCAAAGCATTGAACTGCGAATAAATAGAATCAGACAATTCCTGCGGAATGTAGGTATCATTAGTGCCGTGCAACAATAATAAAGGCGTCTGATTTGGCCATGCATCCACTTTATTTGTATTGAAAGAAGCTTTTAATTCGTCATAATCGGAGCCTTGTTGATAGGTAAATAAACCTGCCTGCATCAAATCGTGGGTGTTGGTAGTCAATTCCATATCAATAGCAGCTCCATTTAATGTTCCGTCAAATAAGGTAGGTATTTTTTCTGCGTAAGGTGCATTAAAATAGTGCTCCATACTTTGGGTAATGGCGCCTTCCTCAACAAACGATAGTAACACGTATGCCAAAAAAAATGGTCTTGGATACGATTCCTGCTTAAGCACATATTGCATTAATTGTTCGGGATTATAAGGGCCGGCTCCACAGGCCGTTCCTATTAAATTCCAACCATTGGTATTGTTCTCTATTTCTTGCATTGCAGCTAAGGTTATCCATCCACCTTGAGAGTAACCGGCTAAAAAAAGGCTATCGTTTGGATTTGTACCCGATAAAGCGCCATTGGGTAAATCGGACAAAGAACTGAGCATGGCGGTTACCGCATCCACATTACTTTTTTTAACCAGATAGGGATGAAAATATTCATTAGAAGCTCCAAAACCAATTAAATCAGGGATTAATAAAATATAACCCAAACCGGATATTGACGCAATGGATATACTTGTAACCGATGAAAACGAAACCGATGGAGCTTCATTTTTTGCTACCAGTGTTCCATGCTGAAAACTAACTACCGGAAAATTTCCACCATTGGTAACCGGAACACAAATCAATCCTGAAACAGTTATGGTTTTACCCTGATAATTCATTGGGTAGTTGTAAGAATAAATATCAACCGGATAGTTAATTTGCCCAGCTAATTGCGTTTGCCCAGCAAAACTCAGATACGACTGCATGGTTTCAACCGACATTGAGTAAACTTTATTATAGTTTTTAACCTCTGGTTCTGGATTATCATTTGTTGAACAAGCTGACAATATTGTAGAAAAAAGGATTATGAAGGAAGTAGATTTTAGCCAGTTTTTTAAATAAATATTCATATCGTTACTTTTAGAGTTTTTATTTGGAATATAACAAAGATACGGGAAATTGTTCAAAAGTAAGGAATTGGAATATTTTCGGATTGCGGATTGCAGATTATGGATGGAGCAACCCCAGGGTAAACTAATTTAATAACTGAAATTTGAAATTCCCATTTTCGGCGCATGGATAATACATTATTTCAATTAATCTATACAGCTTGCGCCGATTTAACCCGCTTTATTCATACCTGAGCATTGCGAAAGGTGTGAATGTGCGATG
>DYQV01000642.1 GCA_020719105.1 Rikenella microfusus | reverse complement strand
CCTGGCAAACAGCCTCCGAAGAAAACAACGATTATTTTACCATTGAGCGTGCACCCGACGGAATCAATTACGAAACCATTGCTACCATTGCGGGTGCTGGTAATTCAAAAGACGTACTTTCATACAGTTATGTTGATAACAACCCTTTGATGGGGAACTCATACTATCGGTTAAAACAAACCGATTTCGACGGGGCCCATGAATATTTCGATGCCGTTTCAATATCCTATTTAAACGAAGAAGACCTGCAAATAGCATGGGTACCCAATTCCAAAACAGTAACCATTGATGTTACCGGATCTATGGGATATGCTAAGCTTCAGATAGTAAACATGGCTGGAGCCGTTGTAAAGAATGTTTATAAATTGGAAAATAATTTATCTATCGATGTTTCTAATCTCAAAAGGGGAATGTATATTGTTTCAATAATTGGAGGTGATGCCCGGATTGTTAAAAAGATAATGATATACTAAATATCTCTCAAAGCAATAACGTTATAAATTGAAAAAGGCTTCCTGTTTGGGAAAGCCTTTTTCAATTTATTTCTGGTATTATGTCAATCAAATAGTATCTGTTTATAAGTAGCTTTATTCCCCCTTCCCCGCCGCGGCGGGACTTCCCCAAGGGGAATACTTGCCCGCTCAATCGGAGCAAGTTCTCCCTTGGGGGAGAAACCCGAAGGGAGAGGGGGCAAATCCAATTTATGTGCCTGTTTATTAATAGGTCACAACACCTGTTGGTTTAAATTGATAACAACAACTCTTTAATAAGCAGCGTCATTTGCGGTTCCACGGAAACAGCTACGTTTTGCACTTCGTGGTGAGTTGTCCCCGCCTTCGGATCCGATGGTTTATCGGTATTGGTAATTACCGACATACCAAAACATTTAATGCCCATGTGGTGAGCAACAATTACTTCCGGTACGGTACTCATTCCGGTGGCATCGGCACCCCAGATTCGAAACATTTTATATTCAGAGGGAGTTTCAAGGGTTGGACCACTACTTCCAATATAAACTCCTTCCTGCAAGGGAATCTGATGCTTTTTTGCAATAATTTTAGCTTTCGAAATCAAATCACGGTTATAAACGGAGCTCATATCCGGGAAACGGGATCCCAACCGCTCCTCGTTTTGACCAATCAAAGGGTTAACCGGAAAATGGTTGATGTGATCTTTTATCAACATGATATCGCCCACATTAAATTCAGGATTCATTCCCCCGGCTGCATTCGATACAAATAAATACTCAATCCCTAAGAACTTCATCACCCGAATGGGGAAAGTAACCTTATCCATGGTATATCCTTCGTAATAATGGAACCGACCTTGCATAGCTACAACTTTCTTGCAGCCCAAGCTACCCAATATCAGCTTTCCTTTATGTCCTTCAACCGTTGAAACCGGAAAACCAGGAATGTCTTTGTAGGCAATCACTTTATCGGCTTCTATCTTTTCGCCCAATCCGCCCAATCCACTTCCTAAAACAATTCCAATCTCTGGTTTATAATTCAATCCTTCTAAAATAAAATCGGCTGTTTTTTTAAATGTTTCTATCATGTTTCTATAATTAGATCGT
>DYQV01000115.1 GCA_020719105.1 Rikenella microfusus | reverse complement strand
ACCTTTCGCAATGCTCAGGTATGAATAAAGCGGGTTAATTGAACTGATTTTTAATGAAGCAGAAGATTTACAATAAATCCGTAGGTAATTAGTAAGTATTCAAGTCCTAACTTCCAGAATCAACATAATTAGAAACGGTTACTAAACTAAATTGATAAAATTGTCTGTTATCTTTGCTGGTATGGATTGGAAAAATAAATTGTTCAGAATATTAAAAATTGGGATCATTGCAGGAAGTATTTATTTTATTGGATACCGGCTTTGGAATGAATACCAAAGTGGTGTATTTGCTTTTGAGCAAAATAAATTAACTAGCTTTTCATATACCAGTTTAGTAGTAGTTTTTGCATTAGTTTTTGTTAATTGGTTTATTGAATCCTTTAAATGGAGGCAGCTTTTAATTCCGGTTCAGCTTATTTCATTTTCCGATGCGCTGAAATCCGTTCTATCTGGAATTTCAGTTTCAATTTTCACCCCTAACCGCATTGGCGAATTTGGGGGGCGTATTTTAATTCTACAAAAAAGTGCTCGGATGCAGGGTGTTTTTGCATCTCTTGTTGGAAATTTTGCTCAAACATTGGTAACGTTAGTTGCAGGAGTGTTATTTTTTCCTTTTTTCATTCAAAACTTCTCTGTTTTCAATAAATCCAGTGAACCATTATTATTGGCTTTATCAGTAATAGCGGTCGTTGTTGGATTGTTGCTTTTTTTTAATATTAAAAAACTGGCCAAGAAAACTCTAATGATTCCATGGTTTCAAAAGAATCAACAATTTTTCAACTTCTTACTCATATACTCAGGCTCCGATTTATTAAAATATCTTGGATTCAGTGCGCTACGATATTTAGTTTTTACATTCCAATTCTATCTGTTATTGAACTTTTTCGGGGTTCAATTAAATTATACTACAGCAATAATGGCGATTAGTCAAGTATATTTTATAATGACTTTTATTCCAACTTTTGCCATGGCTGAATTAGGAGTCAGGGGTTCTGTTGCCGTCTTAGTAATAGGAACCTTATCGCCACTTTCATCAGCAATTATAGCTGCAAGTGTATTGCTTTGGATTATTAATTTAGCAATGCCGGCTTTGGTGGGAGCTCTGTTTTTATATCGTTTCAAGGTGTAACAATATAATAATCAATATGAAACGCCTCATTGATTCATGGAAAGTGATATTTATAATGCTTTGAAATCTTTGCTTGGTTAAATTAATTCATTGGTTTTTCTTAACTTTAACTATCTATAATCTCAAAATTCATTTTATGAAAACTAGTTATAAATTTGCGGTGGTTCTTTCAGGCTGCGGTGTTTATGATGGTGCAGAAATACAGGAAGCTATTTTAACTCTTTTGGCCATCAACAAAGCAGGCAGCTCATACCAATGTTTTGCTCCGGATATTTATCAGCATCACGTAATAAATCATTTTACCGGAAAAGAAGTTCAGGAAACACGGAACGTTTTGGTGGAATCGGCTCGCATTGCACGCGGGAAAATAAAGCCGTTGTGTGATTTTAGCGCATCCAATTTCGATATTCTAATTTTTCCCGGTGGTTTTGGAGTAGCCAAAAATCTCTCCACTTTGGCCTTTGATGGCTCAAATTGCATGGTAAATAGTGAAGTGGAACAAGCGGTGCTTGAAATGCATAAAGCGAACAAACCCATTGGAGCCCTTTGCATTGCACCGGCTTTAATGGTACGGATTTTAAAAGGAGCAACCGTTACCATTGGTAATGATAAAGAAACAGAAGTTACCATTGTTAAAATGAAGGGGGTGCATCAGCAAAAACTGTATAATGAAATTTGTACCGATAGCAACTATAAATTGGTTACCAATCCGTGTTACATGCTCGATTCCAATATCAGTCAAATTGAGGTTGGAGCGACCAACGTAGTAAATGCTTTAATAGATTTAGTAAATTAACCTAAAAAAGGAAGGAATGAAGTTAATATCTATAATGCGACATGCAAAATCGAGCTGGGATTACCCCGATTTAACTGATGAAGAAAGACCTTTGATTGAAAAGGGAATCAAAAGAACGGAGAAAACCTGCAGTTTTATTAAAGCAAAGCAATTAATACCCGAAGTGGTTTATTGCAGTCCGGCGATACGGGCAATGGAAACGGCCCGTTTGGTTGTAAAACAATTAAATATGCCCATCCAACCGGTGTTTGCCGAATCTTTTTACCCTGGAAATCCGGAGTATTATTTTTCACATATCAGGAAGGTTGACCCAAATCTTCAGCACATAATGATAATAGGGCACAACCCGGGCATAAGCGATTTTGCCTGTGAACTTTTATCGAATCAAATTGCGGAATGGATACCTACTTCAGGTTGTGTGGTTATTCAACTGGACATTCGGCGCTGGGATGAAATTGTCGCCGGAAAAGGAACGCTAAGGTTTTATATTGAACCTAAAAAACTCTAAATGTCATAATTTTCAGGGTTAATAAATACCAGGGAAAAGAAAAATGTACATTCCGCATTTGAATTAATTAGAATTTATACTTTTGGCCATGGCAAATTTGAAAGTAAAATATACCGATAGAGAACTTAGCTGGCTGAGTTTTAATGCAAGGGTTTTACAAGAAGCTAGCGATAAGTCGAACCCATTGAATGAGCGCATTAAATTTTTAGGCATCTATTCAAACAATCAGGATGAGTTTTTCAGGGTTCGTATAGCATCGCTTTACCGGATGATTGAACTGAACAAAAAAAGTGTTGATAACGATGTGACCCTTTTGCAGCAGATTTTAGCTGATGCCTTAGCAGAAGTGAGGAATCAGCAAATCAATTTTGCAACTATTAATAGCGAATTAATTGAAGACTTAAAAAAACAAAATATTTTCCTAATTAATGAAAAACAACTTGAAAAGGATCAAGGAGAATTTGTCAGGCATTATTTTCGTGAAAAAGTAAGGCACCACCTTTTTCCAATTATGCTCCGTAATTTTTCATCAGCCAGCTTTCTAACGGATCATTCCATTTATCTTGCCATAATTCTTGGACGTAGCGACAGACCGGATTTAAATACCTACGCCATTATGGAGATTCCAACCAATGCAGTAAACCGTTTCCTGATACTTCCTGAAAAAAATGGAAATAAGTTTATTATGCTGCTTGATGACGTGATACGCTTTTGTTTAGATGAAATATTTATCCGATTTAAATATGATAGCTTTAAAGCCTATACTTTTAAATTTACGCGCGATGCGGAGTTAGATATGGATAATGATGTGTCGAAAAGTTTTGTGGAGCTAATGGCTGAAAGTTTAGCATTAAGAAAAAAAGGTTCGGCGCTGCGTTTTGTTTACGATAGAAACATGCCCAAAGAATTGCTTGATGGAGTTACTCAAAAATTACGTTTTTCGTCGAAAGACCACATGGTTGAGGGTGGACCCTATCACAATTTTAAAGATTACATGGGTTTCCCGAATTTGGGCGGTCCGGAACTGGAAAACCCAAAGCGACCTCCATTACCACACAAAGATATTCCGGAAGGTAGCAGCATTCTGCATGCCATAAGGGAAAAGGATATCATGCTTCATTATCCGTTTCAAAGCTTTCAGTATATTATTGATTTACTTCGCGAAGCATCCATCGATTCCAAAGTGCGCTCCATTAAAATGACCATTTACCGGCTTGCAAATCCATCGAATGTTATAAATGCTCTGATTAATGCAGCTCGGAACGGTAAAAGAGTTACTGTTTTTATGGAACTTCAGGCCCGTTTCGATGAAGAAGCAAATATTTTTTGGTCAGGAAAACTTCAAGAAGCCGGTGTTAGGGTATTACGCAACATTCCCGGATTAAAAGTTCACTGCAAACTCATTTTGATAAAACGCAAAGAAGCAACCGGATACAAGCATTACGCAAATATTGGAACCGGAAATTTTCATGAAAAAACGGCCAGCATATATTGCGACAGTACTTTACTAACCGCGAACCCTGATATTACCTTGGAAGTGGACAAGGTTTTTGATATGTTTGAGGCAACATACCGTCCAATACATTTCAAAACATTAATTGTTAGTCCGTTTAGCACACGGAATTTCTTTATGAAAATGTTAAACCTCGAAATTCGGAATGCCTTATTAGGCAAAGAGGCTTGGGTTATGATAAAACTTAATAGTTTGGCTGATTTGCCTTTAATTAATAAATTATATGCTGCCAGCCAAGCCGGAGTTAAAATTCAATTAATTGTTAGAGGTATCTGTAAATTGATACCCGGAGTTCCTGGAATGAGCAGCAATATAAGTGTACATAGCATTGTTGATAAATACCTGGAACATGCCCGGACTATGATTTTTTGCAATGGGGGTGAAGAAAAATATTACATCTCTTCGGCCGATTGGATGGTCCGGAATCTCGATAATCGAATTGAAGTTACCGTTCCAATTTTTGATTCCACCATACAAAAAGAAATAAAAGAACTGCTGAATATACAATGGGAAGATAATTGTAAGGCTCGGATTATTGAACCGGAAATGTCAAACCGATATTTCCAAAACAATAAGCCAAAAGTAAGGGCACAAGAAGCAATTTACGAGTATTTAAAAAGTGTACATAATGAAAATAAGAAGGAGTAAAAAAAGATGATTTTTTCAGCCATTGATATTGGTTCAAATGCCGGAAGGCTATTGGTAGCTACCGTTCATGAGCAAGAAGGAAAACCGGTTACCGAAAAAATTACCTTAGTAAGAGTTCCTCTGCGATTGGGATTCGATGTGTTTGATAAAGGTTTTATAACTCCTGAAAAAGAAACGTATCTGGTTCGCACGTTTGACGCATACAACCAGCTTAAAAATGTGTACCAACCCATTGATTGTTTTGCTGTAGCCACATCGGCCATGCGCGAGGCAAGCAATGGAGCGGAAGTGATTGAACAAGTAAAAATAGGTTCTGGAATTGACATACATTTGATAACTGATAGGCAAGAAGCCGAAATTATTGGTTCTGCCGGAAATACCAACCTGAGTAAACCTCACCCTTACTCCCTATATATTGATTTAGGGGGTGGAAGTATTGAAATAAGCTGGTTTAAGGAGGAGCTAATGCTTGCAAACGCTTCTTTCCCTATAGGAACCATTCGACTGCTTTTTGATAAAGTTCCTTCATCGGAATGGGATAAACTGAAAGTTTGGCTGCTTGGCTTAAAATTGGAAGAACAGCCGTTTAACTGCATTTGCTCCGGGGGAAATATCAATAAACTCACCAAACTTTTCGGAAATATTGAGAAAAACACCTTGTCGTATTCTCAGTTGACTGAAGGACACGAAATACTCGAAGGGTATTCATTGGCCGACCGAATTTCCAAAATGGGATTGCGTCCCGACCGGGCCGATGTTATTGTTGAGGCTGCCATCATCTTCAAAAAATTGATGAAACTGGGCAAAATAAATGAGTTGCAAGCACCAAAAATCGGACTGGCCGACGGGTTAATAGTAGAACTTTACAAAAAACATATAGGCAGTCCTAATTTACTAAACCAATTTTAGCCTACTGATAGTCATGGTGTGATTTACTTGATGTTATGTTTTACTCTTTTGAGCAATATTTTTTGATTACCGGATATGCATCTTCAAGTCCCAATTCACCCGCTTTACTCATATCGAGGCACCCTTTTTCGTTATCTTGCAGGTAAATGAGGGTAAGTCCCCGGTTGTAATAGGCTTGAGGCATTTCAGGTCCCACTTCAATGCATTTGGAATAATCGTTAATTGCTCCAGTGAAATCCTTAGTCATACATTTTACATTTCCGCGGTTGTAATAAGCAAAACCAAAATCGGGATTCAGTTCAATGGCTTTATCCAAATCGGAAATTACTTCCTGATAATCGGTAAATTCCTGATTCTTTGATTTTTCTTCGCGAATTGAAGTGGATTGCCCCTCAAGGGTAATTACTTGTGAATAATCTTCCATTGAATTTATGTATTCAACCATCAGGTATCGGGTATTGGCCCTGTTAAAATAGGCCAAATCGAAACTGGGATCCAATCCTATGGCTGCCGTATAAGCTTTAATGGATTGATTGAAGTTTTGAATGGTGCTATTCAGTAATCCCTGATAAAAATAGAGATGGGCATTGAACGAGGATCGCAACTTTTCCTGTTCGGTTGCATTAAGCAGCGAGCGCACAGAATCCACATCCATCTTTGGGAGCTGGCTCGATACCGTAAACGTGGTTTTGAGTGGATTGTTCCGGTTCAGTTTCTCCAGATTTTTCAGATAAAACGTAAACTTTTCGGCGGGTAAACCCTCTTGTTTTTCGGTAATAATTAGGATAGGTTTCAAATTAATAACAATCCTTCGGTTTTGAATTTGACCATCATCCATATTGGCACGGTAAAAATCGGAATCGAACTCAATAATTTTTTTAAAATTGTACGATGTATCCATGTATTGAGCCATGGTAGTGTCTTCATGGTTTTTTGCCAAATACTCGTCAATTTTCTTTTTCGCTGTTTCCTTGTCATCCATGGCGCCAATTAAATCTCCAACCTGGTATCGGGCCGAAGACCTTGCTTGATAAGCTTTGGCAAAATCGGGGAAAATTTCAATAGCCTGACTCCAATCCTGAATGGCTCCATAATAATCTTTCATTTCGTATTTAATTCCTCCCCGATTAAAATAGGGCAATATATTTTTTGGCTGCAAATCTGCTGCCTGAGTATAATCATTTATGGCACCCTGATTATCACCAATCTCAGCTTTTAGAATGGCTCGATTGAAATAGGTAAGTGCATTTTCAGGATTCAATTCCAAAACCTTATTATAATCCTGCATGGTTCCATCCAAATCTTTATTGTTGTACTTAATATAGGCTCTTTGAAAATAATACAACGAATTGCTTTCATCCATTTCAATGGCACGGTTCAAATCTACCAATGCCTCATCGAATTTCTTCTGTTCGGCCAATGCAATAGCTCTACGGGCAAAACCATCTGGATTGTAGGGGTTTAGCTTAATGCCTTCGGTAAAATCTTTTATTGCACCTTCAAAATCTTGCTTACTTAACTTTGCATAGCCTCTTTGCAAATAAACATAAGGGAGCTCTTTATTAATCTTGAGTGCTTGATTAAAATCGGCAATAGATCGCTCGTATTCCTTCATCAATAATAAAGTAAAACCCCGGCTCACATAATTATCCGGATTTGTTAAATCAAGTTTTATCGCTTTATTAAAATCCTCCATAGCATCTTGATAATCCTGCATGGCAGCTTTGGTAATGCCGCGGAACCTATACCCTTCGCTAAAATAGGGATTCAATTCTATCACTTTATGAAAATCGGTATAAGCACCCTGATAATCGCTGAGTGAATATTTGGCATAACCCCGGTAGTAATAAGCTTCCAATAAGTCGGGTTTTATTTGAATGATGGTGTTGAACCGCTGAATTGCTTGGGTATAATTGGTATTCATCAAATCGCGATGACCTTCAATCAGATAATGTTGGATATCGAACTGTGCATTCGAAAGCAATGCAAACAAGCTAATTGAAAGTAGTAATAGAATTTTCTTTAAGGATTCCATGTTAACGTGATGATAAGAAATAGTTTTTGCCATACCCTTTAAAACAAATATTGATAACCCGGATTATTCATTAATAATCCTGACGATTAAGCTACACCTCAATATT
>DYQV01000641.1 GCA_020719105.1 Rikenella microfusus | reverse complement strand
GAACTTCCTTTTTGATTCTTTCTGAAAAATTCATGTACGCCTTTGTATGATTGCATTTGCTGCTTTTTTGACCAAAAATATGTAGCTAAGAATATATTTTATACAAAATTTATAATAAATTTGCATTTAATTATTTAAGTTCGTATATATGTAGCAAAGAACTAAATTTACAATCTTGTTCATACAAAGAATATATAAAAAAACCAAAGACAAAGTTTATACTTCTGTTGTTTTGATGGAAAACTACAGGGACAATGGCAAAATTAAACACCGGATAATTTCAAACCTTTCAAAATGGGACAATAAACTGGTTGTTGAGTTTGAAAAGTTATTGAAAGGTGAGAAAATTACTACGCTTTCAGATTTGGAACCTTCCAATGGAAAATCATTTGGGGCATTTCAAGCAGTAATCGAAATAGCCGAACGCCTTGGAATAAAACAAGCCCTTGGCAATTCAAAACAAGGAAAATTGGCACTGTTCCAGATAGCCGGGAGGATAATCTCACAGGGTTCCAGAAATTTCCTGGCAAATGAATGGGCACTTGACCATGCCCAGGAAGATTTATTGAAGCTTACTGATTTTAATGAAGACAATTTATATGAAAATTTGGATTGGCTTGCCCAGAACCAATCAAGTATAGAGAAAAAAATCTTTGATCTCCGATATAAAACTGAAAAAATAAAAGATATTTTCCTTTATGATGTAACATCATCATATCTGGAAGGCAACAAAAATGAACTGGGCGGCTACGGTTATAACAGGGACAAGAAAAAAGGGAAAAAGCAAATTGTAGTAGGCTTGATGCTTGACAGTTACGGCTACCCTTTGACCATCATGGTCTTCAAAGGCAACACAAATGATACGCAAACGGTATCGTCCCAATTGGAAAAACTGAAAGAAGTTTTTGGGATAGAGCGGGTTATTTTTGTGGGTGACAAAGGGATGATAAAATCAGGCCAGATTGACCAAATTATATCAGACCAATACAAATGGAACTATCTAACTACCATAACCAAACAGCAAATTAACACCCTTTTGAAAAAAGGCACCTTCCAGCTGTCTTTGTTTGACGACAATGTTGTGGAGGTTGAAGGTGAAAACGGGGAGCGCTATATTTTACGCAAAAACAAACATAGGGCAAAGGAACTTGAACAGGCAAGGGAATCAAAAACAGGATATTTGAAATCCTTGGTCTTGTGTCAAAATACTTATTTAAAAGAACATCCAAGAGCACAGGTAGAAGTTGCAAAAAAGAAAATTGTCCAAAAAGCAAACAGCTTGAAATTAAAGGACATTTCAATAATCAATTCGGAAAACAGGACAATAAACCTGGCTATTGATGAAGAAAAAGTTGAAGAAAATTGCAAGCTGGACGGTTGCTATGTGGTTAAAACGGATGCCCCAAAAGAAGTGCTGGACAGTCAAACAGCCCATGACAGGTATAAGGACTTGTCAAATGTTGAGTTTGCCTTTAGGACAATGAAGACTGCGGTTGAAGAAATCCGCCCAATTTTTGTCAGAAAGGAAGACAGGACACGCGGCCATGTCTTTGTGGTAATGCTGGCATACATGATCGT
>DYQV01000640.1 GCA_020719105.1 Rikenella microfusus | reverse complement strand
CCTCGCTTCCAGTGTTATTATATTGGAAGTCGACAGTCATTTTTTCTCCAGTTTTGGTACCATCGCGGAGAAAATCATCAGAAGTCCAATAGGTAGCTGCTTGAATATTTGAAAATCCATTATTGTTCAACCGTAAAAATTCATATTGTTTATCCATCGCCTTCGAGCATTTCATCATCTCTTCTAATTCAGCAAAAGTAGGCAATCTCCAGTTTGATGAGCCAGCAAAATCGAGATTCTCTGCATATTTTTGAGCTGCGTCATAGCTCATGGTTGATTCACCAGGTGATTGAATCCATACCAACCCAGTTTTTGTATCAGTAACAGTGCCATCGCCATTGTTTTTGAATCGACCTGTTTGATTTTCATAGCCAGCAATTTCAACAGTACAAGTGGCTATTGGATCGGAAAATACATAACCTACACCACCTGTAGAAACAACGGGTTCGAATCTATTTAGAATACTATTCCATTTATTTTCGGTTTGACCACCTGGAACGCTGTATTCATAGGCCATTCTGAGCATAACATAATACTTATAACCTGGCTTTGACATGTGTAAATTGGTGCCAAATTTGAATTGTAAATTACCGCCATTTGAATCCCAAGTGAGTCCCGCAGTTGCCCAAGTTGAATTTTCGGCAGCATTAAAATTTTGATAAACCTCAGAACATGCAGCTCCCCAAGAAGGTACATCTTTTTTAGTAATCGGCCATTTTTTATTACCAGTTATTTGATTCGTCTCACCATCGTGAGAGCACCAAATTTCCCAAACAAAAAATTCATTTGTTTTATGAGAAAGATTTTTCCCTCTTTCCGTTTTCAATTTATTCATCAGACTTCCCAAAGTTGTGCCTTGTGGCAATATAGCACGAAGATCGATAGTAGTGCTTTCGCCTGGTTCCAAGAAGAATTTGCCATCTTTGTAATTAAATTGCGTTTCATCATATTTAGTTAAAACAGGAAAACCTTTGCCTGAGGCTAAAATTACACCATAACCGAATTTTTTTGTGTAAGCTGGGTCAAGCGTTTGTGCTTTAAGCCACAACCCTGAAACTAATACGAAAATAATGATCATCAACTTCTTTTTCATAATTTTTTATTTTTGTTTGTTGTCAAGTTTCACAAGGTTGTTGTTTTTTTACTTGCTTACTTTGATGTAAAAATAAAACTTTATTTTTAAACTGCAATGGATTTTCTTTAAAAATTTCAGGTTCAAGTTCAAACCATTTTTCAATGGCATTAATCGGGGCTTTAACATTGAGTTCTTTTCTAAGGCTGCCGTGTCTTCTGTAAAGATTGTAGTTCATTAAAAAATCAGTTAAATTGCCTTGCATTTCTTCTAAATTAGCGTATTGATTTATTTTAATCGTATTGTTTTTAATTGTTCCATTAACCCTTTCTACCATACCATTGGTTTTTGGGGTATTTGGTTTTGTAAGCCTATGTTCAATATTGTTTTCGGTGCAAAATTCATCTAATAATGATGGTTTTTCGCACAACTTGCCTTTTTTTGACATGATAAGCCTATTGGTAAATTCTAAGCCATTATCGGTCAAAATATGAGTGATATTGAATGGCAAAA
>DYQV01000114.1 GCA_020719105.1 Rikenella microfusus | reverse complement strand
TTAGCAAAATTTTATTGGTTTATTTTTAATTAAAATATCACCTATTTTCAACTAAATTACTAAAAAATTCAGAATTATGCAATTTTAATTAGGAAACACACAAGGCAACCGCATTTAAGAAATGAAATTTTAAAATTTCCATTTTCGGCGCATGATTACACGCAATTTCAATGAATTTTCACAACATGCGCCGATTTTGTACCGAAAAATCATATACCCCGAGTTGAAACTCGGGGCTATTACTTGAATGAGGGGTTATTCGCTAACGCTCATGAGGGTTTCACCGCTCGCCGTTCATTTTAAATCCCTAAGGGATTTTTTTATATGCGATTGCCCTGATTCTCTTGGTAATAAAAGCATCCCTAAGTTAAACTACTAAACCACCGGATTCAAGTGGAGCATAGAATTGACTATAATTTATTGGATTAAAAGGTACGGTTTAATCTTACTATAGGAATTGGTATCCATAAGATGGTTTTTTATGATATCATCAGCAGAGTTGAACTTACCCATCAATTCTTTATACTTCATTAGATTTTTTGTTTGGGCATATTCAATATAGGGATGCTTATTCAGTGTTTTAAAATCGGCTTGATTTAAATCTATTTTTTTTATGAGTAAGGTGTCAATGGTAATATACGGCTCAATTTTATTTATCATTTCAGGGGTAAATCCAAAAACCTCAAGTAGTTGTTCCTTTTCATAAAATCCTCCAACAAATAATCGAAAAGCAATAATACGTTTAGCAAAGGAAGGGCCAATACCTGGTATTTTAATTAGCTCAATGGAATCTGCTGAATTAAGCTCGACTGAAATATTTTGGATTGGTTCATTGTAATTATTATATGTTTTTTGTTCCCTTTTATTTGCATTGTATATCGTATCCTTGTGTTTATTGAAATCTGATTTTTGTTTTTCCTCCGGAATCAGAATAAAAGGTTTGACTGTTTTATACAATTCATCGGTAATACCATAAACTTTCTTAAGATCATCGTTGGAGTAAAATTTTCCTCCGGCATTTCGATATTTTATTAAAGTAGCAGTCTGTTTATCAGTAAAGCCCAGTTTAAGAAGTTCCTCTTTAGATACGGAATTTGGATTGAAAGAAAATAATACTGGCTTTGCATTTACTGGCTCAACTTCTTTACTTTGGTTAGCCAATAGTATTTTTTCAATGGTTTCTTTATATTCAGAATGATCCCATACCTTATCTTTATTGAATAGATTATAAACTATGGGAAATAGGAATACCAAAATAATGAGCAGAAGCATAACAAAAATACCACGCAATTGTCTGCGGGAATATGAAAAATAGGATTTAATAATTCGTTTCACACCCATGAATTCAATTTTCTATCATATAGTTATAAAACCAATTTATAACTATTTTTCGAAAAATCAGTATTTAAAAACGCTTCCTAATATTTGCGAGTCATCGGATATCCAGACCCTATAATTTAGGGGACTTGTTTATATGCCCCATGTTAAAAGTGAATTGAAACTCCTTTAATAAAGCATTCCTCCGATAGCTTGTCCTGAAATTATGGAACTATCAAATAATAATAAACCAAATTTAAAAAGGATATCCAATGGCAATATTCCATACAAAGTCAGTATATTCAAGAGGTTTATGAAAAAGTACCCAACTTTCAGCCTTTTCATATTTTGGATCTCTTAATGGTAATCCCCAATCAATTCTAAAAACAGCAAAATCCAAATCATAGCGTAATCCAAACCCAGTTCCAATTGCCAGTTGCTTATAAAAGGAATTGAAATGAAATATAGCCTTATCGCGAGTATCATCTTTACTTATGGACCAAATATTTCCAATATCAAGAAAAACGGCACCTTTCCATGATTTTGAGTAAGTAAACCGGTATTCTAAATTCATCTCTAATTTAAAATCTGCCATTTGATTGGGATATTCGGTGGGTATGCTATCGCTGTATGAACCCGGTCCTAAATCCTTTGGTCGCCAAGCCCTTATACCCTGTGCTCCCCCTGCAAAATATTGCTTAACAAATGGAATAGCAACGGCATTTCCGTAAGGTATGGCAATTCCGGCAAAAAATCGGTGTACAAATTGATTTTGAATGGTAAATGAATGGTAATACCTATGATCAATATCCGTGGTGATGTATTGGGCATATTGCCTGTTGAATACTTCATAATATCCCCCAGTTACGGTATCATTTACACCTAATTTATTTAAAATATAAAGCAAGTTGCCAGCCATTCCCACATTCCAACGCAAATACCGGTAATCTTGGCTTCTACTTTTCGATTTATTCTGGTAAATTAAGCTGTAATTACCTCCGGCTATGAAGTAGTCTTTATAATTATTAACCAGATATGGATAATTCTTTTGAATGGAATCATAAAAATTCTCTTTTACGGGAATTACATCTACGGAACTTAAATCGATAGGACTTACAACATGGTGAATGGTTTCGGTACCTTTCCAATGATAACCCATATTGATGTTATTAATTTGTCTCGTATAATCAGGTCGCTGCTGTATGTTGTATGATGCAGAAAAAAAAGTTTTCGGGTGTTTACTTTTCTCAAATTGTTCATTTTTAAAGGGTAAAAGAAATGAAGGCGTTTCTAGCTTTGCCTCAACCCCTGTTTCATAAATATTAAAAGGTGGTGAATCATCGGTCTTTGATTGCCGCTGAAACGACCCTGAGAACTTAATATTTAATATTTCAGCTCCTTTAAAAATATTTTTGTGCTGGTAATTAAAATATCCACCTACCCCTAAATTACCCTGTGTATTTGTAGTTTCAAAATTTACTGAAAAGTTTTGAAGGGTTGCCGGTGTTAATGAGATATTACAATTAATAAGGGAATCGGTGGTAGGTACTTTAAAGAAATTGGCATTGCTGAGTCGAAACAAACGAAGTTCGTTAATATATGACAACGTATTATTCACATCACTATTACTATACAGTGTCCCTTGCTGAATGGAATTATTCCGGAGTAAAACTTTAGGCTTTAAAGTTCGATTGCCTGAATAAATAAAACCAAATCCTTGATAACTTATGGTATCAAAAGTGCTAAAATAGGAAGAACGGTCTCTTATGGATAATTGGGGATCGAAATTAGGCAAAAAATATACTTTATTAATCCAATATTTTTGGTGTGGAACTTCCGAAATTGTATTATCGGCATTTTTATTGACTGGATTATTTACTGTTATTTCAACATCGGCAAAATGTTTATTTGTATCCACTTTGAATCGCATGTAATCGGCATTAAAATCAAAATATCCGCTATCGCGCAACTGATTAACCATCCTATTTCTTTCTGCTTCCATATAATCCAATGAAAAAAGCATTCCTTTTTTTAACAACCGATGTGATGTATCAGAAAGGAAGAGGGGAGTCAGCAAAGAATCAACAATTGTGCAAGTAACATTATTTATAACAATCGGTTCGTTCAGAATTATATTATAAGTGACTTTAGCTTTTTTGTTTCTTAGCACTGCCTTGCTTGAAATCTGGGTATCATAATATCCTCTATTTTTAAGAAATCGTTCAAATTGTTGGTTTGTGCGAGTTACATATATTGAATCAAAAATTACAGGCTCCTCACCAATCACGCGTTCCACCCAATTTTTCCATTTTCGTTCTTTACCCAAATTTGAAAAGTTATACACGGCTAAGCGGAACCGGAAAAGCATGAATGTTTTAGTATTGGGTGATTGCCGATAATACGCTTTCAATTCATTTTTGTCAATTGCTTTTGAATCCATTTTAAGCTCATTGCTATAAAGCAGGTATTCGTCGCTAGTAAGCATTCGGGTTGGATTGCAGCTTTGGCTAATAATGGCTGTAATAAAAAAAATAAATATAAGTAGTTTGTTGGTTGCTTTTTGAAATAGCTGAGTCATTTAAATAAACTTAAAACACAAATATAACTAGTGCTTTTTAGAAAACTACAAAAACGGATTTCTTTTTTACCTTTGCACAAATCAAGAAACTATGCTATCAATCAATCAGATAAAGTTTATTAAATCGTTAGAACATAAGAAATACCGAAAAACCCATAATTGTTTTGTAGTAGAAGGTGAAAAAATGGTGTTGGAACTAATGAATAGTTCTTTTGAAATTATTACTATTTTTGCTATTAAACCCTTTATTCATAAATATTTCAAAGAAAATAACTACTCCTTTAAAATAAATGAAATTACTGATTCTGAACTAAGTAGAGTTAGCTTTTTACAAACCCCAAATCAGGTTTTAGCGATTGCTAGGCTTCCTATGTTAAAACCAATTGATGTTAGCAAATCAGACTTGATATTAGCTTTAGATAATATTCAGGATCCAGGCAATTTAGGTACCATTATCCGAACCGCAGGTTGGTTTGGCATTACTCAACTGTTTTGCTCGCCTGAAACGGTTGATGCTTTCAATCCAAAAGTAGTGCAGGCAACTATGGGAGCTATTTTTAGAACCCAGATTACTTACAGCCCATTACCAGAGATAATTCAAAAGGCAAAAGCAAACAGGATACCGGTTTTTGGAACGGTGCTTTCTGGTAAAAATATATACAACCATAAATTACCCAAGAATGCAGTAATTGTGATGGGGAATGAATCAAAAGGAATATCGGATGAATTACGCACCCAACTTGACACAGAAATTCTCATTCCTCCGTTTCCCGAAAATAGTGATACAATGGAATCGCTAAATGTTTCGGTAGCTACTGCATTAGTTTGTGCCGAATTTCGCAGGCAGCAACTTATACCTTTACCTTAAATACTGCTTTTCTGATTTTCATGGGATGTTGAAAGGCAATGGAAGGGCAATGCAAATCCGTTGGGAAAAAGATGGCAAACCAACCTTGCTTTAATTCAAAATAATCTATTTGAGCATTATAAAAGGTATAATCTTTTTCATGATTGTAACTTTCAGTTATCTCTTGATTGTCCAAAAAACTAAAACCCACTTTTTCGGTGCCAGCAATCATCCATTGTATATCAATATATTTCCGATGGGATTCTGTTTTGCAATCCGCTTGAACTTTTGTTTCATATTCATTCATCAATAAAAAAACATTTTCACCATCAATTTCAATTTTTCCGGCAGGCTGGTTAATTGTATTGCCCGCGATAATAAAGTCAATGGCTTTTGACATATTTAATGAAAGAGAGCGGTATCTTTCAATATTAGTTATTGCATCAAGTATCATAACTAGTTTATTAATTTTTCATAAAAATAGCCACAAAATTAGCACAAGTTTCGCCATCCATAGCCGAAGAAGCTATTCCTCCGGAATATCCAGCACCTTCGCCACAAGGGAACAGTCCTTTTATGTGTATGTGTTGAAATGTCTCCGGATTTCGTGGAATACGTAATGGAGAACTGGTTCTACTTTCAACTCCAATAAGCAGTGCTTCATTGGTATAGTATCCTTTCATTTTTTGTCCAAATACCGTCAGCCCTTGTTGCAATCGGGTTCGAATCATGTCAGGAATCCATTGGTGCATGGGTGATGAAACCACTCCGGGATGATAGGATGTTTCAGGCATTGTGGAAGAAAGCCGGTTTTCGACAAAATCAATCATTCGTTGGGCCGGAGCAATTTGTTCGAGACCTCCATTATCGAATGCCAGTTTTTCAAATTCCTGCTGAAACTTTAATCCATTTAATACCGATTCAACTTTATTAGCATTTACATCACTCAACTGGATTTCGACAACTATGCCAGAATTTGCCCATCGGGTATTACGCATGGAAGGTGACATACCATTAACAACCATTTCTCCGGGAGCCGTAGAAGCAGGAACAATGATCCCACCCGGACACATACAAAATGAATACACTCCCCTATCATTTATTTGCTGCACTAAATTATAGGAAGCCGCTGGCAAATAAGGGCCCCTCAATTCGCAAGAGTATTGAATGCTGTCAATTAATTCCTGAGGATGTTCAATCCGAAGTCCCATTGCAAAAGGCTTCGCTTCTAAAGCAATTTTTTGATCATGAAGCATTTGATAGATATCACGGGCAGAATGTCCGGTTGCTAAGATTACTGATTTTGCATAAATTTTATCCCCTTTTCGGGTAATAATACCTTTAATGGTATTGTTTTCAAGAATCAATGATTCCAGATTCGTTTCAAAGTGAACCTCACCCCCGTATTCAATAATAGTATTTCGAATGCTTTTAATAATATTGGGCAATTTATCGGTTCCAATATGAGGATGGGCATCAACTAAGATATCAGGATTGGCTCCATGAAAAGTTAAAACATTCAGGACACTTTTCACATTTCCGCGCTTTTTGCTCCGGGTATAGAGTTTCCCGTCGGAATAGGTTCCGGCTCCCCCTTCGCCAAAACTGTAGTTTGAATCGGGGTTAACCCCTTGATTCCTATGAATTGCAGCAATATCGAGTTTGCGTGTATTCACATCTTTTCCACGTTCAATAATAATAGGTTTTAAACCCAATTCCAACAGCTTCAATGCAGCAAAAAGTCCTGCCGGGCCGGCACCTACAATAATTACCGGCTCACAGGAGTTCACTTTCTGATAATTGAAAATAATTTTTTCAGGTGCTGGCGGAGGAGTATCAATATGAACCAACAGCTTTAAATTTATTTTAATGTTTTTTTGCCTTGCGTCTATTGAACGTTGCATCACTTGTGTAAATTTAATCTGCTTTGGTGTAACTTTTAACTGCTTGGCAAGTATGGGTAAGTAAAATTCTTCGCTTGAAGCTTGTTTAGGAGATAAAACTAACGTTATTTCTTTTTGCATAGTTCACATATTATAGAGCAAATACATCAGGCAGGCATTATTTGTTCAAGGAGTCGTTGATTTTTCCCAGATTTCAGCAAACTTCAAACCATTCGATAAAAAAGGTTAAGGAAAACCAACCCTTGGTTGAATAATCACTTATTCAAAATAGATTACCAAAGTAGTCATTTTGGAACCCAGTTTATCAAAGACTTTGGTGTAACGGGTATCATCATAGGTAACAACGTTCATTAATCCATAAGAAAACCGCAGTTCTGTTGAGAATTTAAAAAACGGCAAGTAATAATCCACTCCAAAACCCACTTCCAAATAGATATCCTGTCGATTCAACCGTATTTTAGGTTGTTCTTCATCTTTAATTTTTTTACGGGCTGCTAAATCAATAGCATAATTAACTCCACCAATCAAATAGGGGCGGTAATTGTTTTGCCGAACTGCCCTATATTTAAGCAATAATGGAAATTGAAGAAATGTGGATTCAATTTTCATATTATGCGAAATGGTGTCGTACGGAGTTTTATTAGAAACCATTAAATAGGTTAAGTCCCTTTGTCCAAAATGCAACCCGGGGATAAAACGCAAATCAAAGTTATCGTTTATTCTTAAATTGGAAACCATACTGGCTCCAAATAAGGCTCCTGGCTGTCCTTCAATGGAAAAGATTTTGATTGAATCTGGCTGATTAAGGAAATAATCGGAATGTGCTACAGAAAAATCGAGTACACCAAAAGTAAAAGCAAAACCAAAATGGAATGGGTATGCATCGTACAAAGGTTTGTTCCAAACCTTTGACTTTTGAGCAAAAAGGCTCAATGGAATTAGAAGAAAGAGTATTATTAGTTTTTTCAATCTCATTTATAGTTCAATGAACGCCAAAAATACCAAAATATTTTAATTGTAAGAGAAAGCGTTATTCAATTATAGAGTTTAGAGTTTAGAGTTT
>DYQV01000639.1 GCA_020719105.1 Rikenella microfusus | reverse complement strand
AAAAAACTAAAATATATTATGAGTTTTCGACAATATGCCTTTTTTATTTACCCACTCAAAACGTTATAGAACCTTAATTATTTTACAATTCAATTTACTCATCCTCAAAAACTTCCGCCAAACTAATATTTAATCCTTCAAAAATATTTACTTTAATCAGGTCGTCCTCGGTGTATTTACCAATAAGTTGGTATTTACCGGAATCATCCAATAAAAAAACGTCAACAATTTTATCTTCAGGCGACACTATCCAATACTCCCTTACACCATACTCCTGGTACAATTGAAATTTGTCCTTTACATCCTTTTTTGCAGTAGCGGGAGACAAAATTTCAATGATAAAATCGGGTGCACCTACACAACCCCTATCGTCAAGTTTACTTTTATCACAAATAACGCAAATATCGGGCTGTACAACAGTAAAAACCTGATCATCACCCTCTCCTTTTGGAAAACGGACATCAAAGGGTGCTGTATATATTTTACACTCCTTTTTAAACAAAAAATTGCTTATTTGTCGGGTCAACTCTAAAGATGATTGTTGATGCTTCCTTGCAGGCGCAGGAGCCATTTTAAATAGTTTTCCCTTTATCAATTCAATCCGTTCCTGAAACCTCCAGGTTAAATAATTTGCATAGGTATAGGTTTTGTTAGTATCAAGTAAAGAAATATCAGTTAACATAGCTACATTTTTTACAAATATACAAAATATTTAAAGGGAAGCTGTTGTGTCATTATCCTTTAGGGAAAGGGAAAATTTTATTAACCTTTACATTAACAAAGAAAAGAATTCCAATTGAAACTAACAATGCCACAATATCCTGATGGAAATAAAAATGATTTAATAGGACTATTCCAATTAATAACATATTCAACCCGATAGCATACAAATCAACCCTTAAATGCGACCAGCCGGCCCTTGTGAGCCTCTGGTATCCATGTTTTCGATGGGCAACGCTTAACGGTTCCTTATTGCGCCAGCGGCGGTATAACGTAAATGTGGCATCAAACCAAAACAGTGATGTAAGGATTAACCAGTTGGATATATTTAATGCCGACACATTGTGGTAATAAATTCCTAATACGAGCAAAATAAAACCCAATTGGGTGCTGCCCACATCGCCCATAAATATTTTGGCTTTGGGCCAATTCCAAACCAAAAAACCGGCAACGGATGCCATTAAAACCAACAAAATGGGCTGACCAACCACTAAAAATATTCCCAATGAAACCAGTATTGCCTCTTGAGAAGAGTATGCATCAATGCCATCTAAAAAATTAAAAAGGTTGATAAACCAAATGATTCCAATAAAAACCCCAATATTTAGAAGCCAAAACACAAATGGAATATGGAGATACGGGATCAATTGAAAACCTCCCAGAAAATAAAGGGCACCCAATGCTGAAATGGATTGAGCCATTATCCGGATGTAAGGCTTTAAATCGAAAACATCATCTAACAAACTCACCAAGGCCAACACTAAACCCGACAATAAAGCAAAAAAGAGGTTTGCTTCCACTTGTTTTTGGAAAAACAGATAGGTTAATCCACCAAACCAAGTTAATACGATTGCCAGCCCACCACCCCT
>DYQV01000113.1 GCA_020719105.1 Rikenella microfusus | reverse complement strand
AAGATGGGAAATATTATATATTGAACATTCCAACATTCCATCATAATATGGAACTTTCTATTTAATATTAAATTGTTTGCAAAATTACCTGCGCCAAACTAACAATTATCCTTAAGTTTGTAACTTAAATGGATCATTTTTTAAGGTCCGAGGTTTTATATTTAAAGTGTTTTTATGGCACTGATTAAATCGGTTCGTGGGATTACACCTATTTTTGGTAAAAATTGTTATTTGGCTGAAAATGCCACCGTAATTGGCGATGTGGTAATTGGCGATGATTGTAGTATCTGGTTCAATGCGGTTTTGCGTGGCGATGTAAATTCCATCAGAATTGGTAATAAAGTAAACATTCAGGACGGTGCCGTATTGCACACCTTGTATCAGAAATCGGTGGTTGAAATTGGCAACAATGTTTCTATTGGCCATAACGTTACCATTCATGGAGCTTGTATAAAGGACAATGTGTTAATTGGAATTGGTGCTACGGTGCTCGATCATGCAGTAATTCACGAAAACTCTATTGTGGCAGCCAATGCGTTGGTGCTTAGCGGCACCATTGTGGAACCCAACAGCATTTATGCCGGGGTTCCGGCAAAAAAGGTTAAGGATATTGAACCGGGCCAGTCGCAGGAAATGATTGAAAAAATTGCCAACAATTATTTAATGTATGCCGGTTGGTATAACCAGGAAGAATCGTCTCAATAGTTATAATATACTATGATGTTTCAATATTTTTAGCAGGATAGGATTGTCCGGTTATTTTTGTGACCAAAGAATCAATAACTTTTGTATCGCCGGTTGAATAGAATTCTAAGTTAACTTCTGCTGAATTACTTTGCAATCCAAGTTCCATGAGTATATTTTCAACCCTTACGGCTATTGCCGGTGCCGGATCAATAATCTGGATGGAATCTGGAACTATCTGCTTCAGCAACGGAATAAAAAAGGGATAATGGGTACAACCCAGCACAATTTGGTCAACCCCGGCACCAATCATGGGATTAATATAATGACTTAACAAATGGTGTGCTTTTTCCGATTCAAACTCATTGTTTTCAACCAGTTCAACCAGTCCTTCGCCAACTTGAATCAGGGTGTCAACTCCTTTAGCATATTTCTGGCTTGTTTCTTTGAATAACCTTCCTTCAAAGGTTCCTTTAGTAGCCAATACACCAATTTTTCCGGTAGTAGTATTTACGGCTGCCGGTTTAACGGCGGGTTCCATACCTACAAAGGGTATATTGAATTCAGAGCGAAGTGTATCAATGGCCGATGCCGTTGCAGTATTGCAGGCTACAATAATAAGTTTGCATCCTTTATTCAGTAAAAAGCGGGTGTTTGCCCTCGATAATTCTATAATTTCCTCAGCGGGTTTGGTGCCATAAGGACAATGCATGCTATCGGCCAGGTAAATCAATTTTTCATTGGGCAATAACTGGTGTACATGCTTCCACACGGTTAATCCTCCAACACCCGAATCGAAGATTCCTATAGGATTTTTATTCATTGCTTTAAAAAATAAAGACCATCAACGTATTGATGGTCTTGCAATTTTATTTAGTGTCCAATTATTTAATTCCAAGCTTTGTTTTTACAAAGGGCAGCAGGTCTTCGCTGTCTTCGCTAAAATAAAGTAGGGATCCGGTTCCCATATCAAAAACATAAATATAACCTCTTTCTTCGGCTACGGCTGTAATTGCATTCTTAGCTTTTAAAATAATGGGTTGCAATAGTTCATTTTCTTTTTCCGACAACTCTTTTTGTGCATTTTGTTGGAAACTTTGCATCCGTTGTTGCATTTCAGTCAATTCGGCTTCTTTGGTTTGCTTAATCAATTTTGATAAAGAATCGGCTGAAGTCATATATTCCTGATATTTACGCTCTAATTCCGATTGCATTCCGGTTAAGGTTTTTTCTAATTGTTTGGCATGATTTTCTAATTCAACTTTAGCTTTTTCGCGTTCCGGCATAAGCGATAAAAGTTGATTGGAATCGATATGCCCAAATTTGTATTGTTTTTGTGCAAAGGTACTGCTGTTAAAAACAATAGATAAAACAATTAGTGCTGATACGGCTATTTTTTTCATTTGTATAAGTTTATTTAGTTTTTATTGCTAAGTTTTTGATAATTGGTCAAAGATATAAATTAATTCTTAAATCCAAGTTTTGATAAAACTTCGTCGCTTTTGTCGTATTTTGGATCGGAATAAAGCATGGTAGCGCCACCGGCTGCATCAAATATTATGGCATAATTTCCTTCCGATGCAATTTCTTTAATGGCATTAAAAATATCGTTTTGAATGGGCTCCACCAGTTCTTTCCTTTTTTTAAATAGGTCGCCTTCGGAGCCGAAATATTTTTTTTGTAAGTCTTTAATTTCTCTTTCTTTTTGAATTATTTCTTCTTCCCGTTGTTTCTTCATCTCCTCGGTTAGCAATACTTTTTCAGCCTGAAATTCTTTATATAATTTTTCAACATTCGCATGTTTGGTTTCAATTTCCGACTGCCAATCTTTCGACATGATTCCCAACTGTTCTTGCGCTGATTCGTAAGTAGGTATGCTTTTTAGAATGTAATCGGTATCAACAAAAGCAAATTTTTGTGCTTGGGAATTTATCCCTAAAAGCGCAAATAAAAAGGCTATTACTACTTTTTTCATAACTGTATTTTTTAAGTTTAAAATTGTTGTCCAATAGTAAAAGCAAACTGACCGCCTGCCGCTGAACTCTGCCCATATACCGGATCAAAACCGTAACCCCAGTCAACACCTAACATTCCAAACATTGGCAACCAGAACCGAAGTCCCACACCTGCTGAATTGTAAACATCAAATGGGTTCATATCGTTAATGTCGTACCAGGAATTACCTGCTTCTAAAAAGGCAAGTGCATAAATAGTTGCCGAAGGATTCAACGTTAACGGATACCTTAATTCCAAACTGAATTTATCGTAAACATTGGCTTGCGGATAAGCAGTCAGCGATCCCCGGCTCTGGTAACCATTATCGTAACCCCGTAACGGAATTACATCGGTTCCGTAATAACTAAACCCCGACATTCCATCGCCGCCCAATTGAAAGGTTTCAAATGGGGAATACCCTAGGTTTTTACTGTAATATCCCAGATATCCAAATTCAATGTTGGTGCGTAATACCAGTTTATTCATAATTTGAGTGTACCATTCCGACTTGAACTTCCATTTATGGTATTCAATCCATTTATATTTATTTGCTGTTTCGGCTTGGTTAATAAGTGATTCCGAATTACCCACATTGTCATCTTCAATAGCTTGTTTTTCACTATCGGACAACAGCCAGAAATTATCTTCTTTAAAAAGGGAATAGGGTGGGGTTACCGATAAGCTCAATGAAATATTGGATCCCGTTCTGGGATATAAAGGTTGATCGACTGAATTCCTGCCAAAAACGGTAGTAAAGTTAAAATTGTGCGAAGAGCCATCCTTTATAATAAAGGAGGAATAATTGTAATCATTCATTTTATATCGTTGGAAACTCAATGCATTGTAAAGGGTAAAAAAATTATCGGGCCAGGTTAAACGTTTTCCCAAACCCACAGAAACCCCTGTTATTTGCATGTTTTGCCCGGTATTGACTGATGAACGGTTGTAATAACTGTATTGTGATTGTATGGAATGATGTATAGAAACCGATAAGGAATTGGGCTTTTTACCACCAAGCCACGGTTCAGTGAACGACATACTATACGATTGATAATACTTGCCATTGGTTTGTGCTCTGATGGATAGTTTTTGTCCATCACCGGTAGGCAATGGGCTGTATGATTCAAGATTAAAAATATTCCCTAACGAAAAATTGTTAAAAGTAAGTCCAAGGGTACCAATTACCATACCACCACCCCAACCACCGGAGAGTTCAATTTGGTCTGATGCTCTTTCTTCGACAACGTATTCAATATCCACGGTACCATCTGCTTGATTCGGAACCGGCCTAACATCGAGCTTTTCCGGATCAAAATATCCTAAATTGGCTAGTTCTCTATTGGTTCTGATAATATCTGCACGACTGAATAAATCACCGGGTTTGGTCCAAATTTCCCGCCGGATAACATGTTCATTGGTTCTTGTATTTCCAGTAATAGTTATCTTATTAATGGTAGCTTGTTTTCCCTCATAAATGCGTATTTCCAAATCAATTGAATCGTTATCAACCTGAACTTCAACCGGTACTGCTGAGAAAAATAAATACCCTCGGTCGAGATATAAGGAGGAAACGGCATCTTCATCACCAAACAACCGTTTGTCAAGTATCGATTGATCAAAAACATCGCCTTTTGTAATTTTTAATTCCCGATCCAATAATTCTGATGGATATTTCGAGTTTCCAACCCAAGTAACATCTCTAAAGAAGTATTGGTTGCCCTCAAATATTTTTATGTAAACATTCAACATCTTATCATCAAACCGATAAACGGAGTCAACTTCAATTTTCGCATCGCGATACCCTTTTTCATTGTATTTGGCAATAAGCTTGCCTTTGTCTTCTTCAAAGGTGCTTTCAACATATTTTGAAGCTTTAAAAATATTGTACCAGGTTTTTTGCTTGGTTTCTTTTAAATACCTTCTTAATTTTTCATCGGTAAACATGGTATTACCTTCAAAAATTATTTCATTTATTTTTACTTTCTCTTTTTTATCCACATTAATGTCCAAAATCACGGTGTTAGGCATTAGCGAGTCTTCCCTTTGGGCAATTTCAACCTGAGTGTTATAATAACCTTTGGCAATAAAGAATTTTTTTATCCTATTTTCGGTAAGGCTTAATACATCATCAGTTACCTGACTGCCACGTATCAATTTAATCTCTTCGCGCAAATCATCGGCCTCTGATTTTGAAACGCCATCAAATGCAAATTTTGACAATCGGGGACGCTCCTTTAAATAGATATCAAGAAAGATGCTGTTTCCAACAATTTTTGTTGCACTTATTTCAACATCGCCAAACAGGCCATGGTTCCAAAGTTTGTGAATTGCTTGAGTAATTCTATCGCCCGGAACAGTAATGGTTTCGCCTACTTTTAATCCTGATAGATGAACCAAAACATTTTGATCTAAATACTTTATTCCGGAAATAGTAATTCCCCCAATTTCATATTCTTTGGGTTTCGCATAGTCAATTTTTGATAATTTTGAATCTTGAATTTCTTGAGCTACTGCTATTAGGTTGGTTATGGTAAGTAAAGCAATAATAATAATATTTCTTCTCATTCTGTTTTAAGGTTCTACAATTGGGTAAATATCTAAAGTTATTTTTAATCAAGTTGTTCGCTAATTTTACCAAACCTACGCTCCCGGTGCTGATAATCAAGAATGGCTTTATACAAATCTTCTTTAGTAAAATCGGGCCATAAAACTTCAGTAAAATAGAGTTCGGTATAAGCCATCTGCCATAAAAGAAAATTGCTGATACGTTGCTCTCCGCTGGTTCGTATCATCAAATCGGGATCGGGTACACCATGCGTATTCAAATACGATTCAAATATGGTTTCGTCAACCTCATTGGGTTGAATCCGGCCCTCGACAGAGGCCTTTGCAATTGAACGTACGGCCTCCAATATCTCCACTTTAGAGCTATAGCTTAAGGCGAGTGTTAAGGTAAGACCATTTTTTTCCTTTGTGCGATCAATTGCTTCCATTAGTTTATTGTAAGCTTTTTTTGGCAAATCGTGCAATTGTCCAATGGCATTTAAACGTATGTTGTTATTTAAAAGTGTGTCAACCTCTGAATTTATAGTGGCAATAAGCAATTCCATCAATGCTTTGACTTCCATTTTTGGACGGTTCCAGTTTTCTGTAGAAAAAGCATAAAGGGTGAGATGTTTTATCCCTAGTTCTGCACAAGCTTCGGCGGTTTCTTTTACGCTGTTTACTGCGCTTTTATGTCCAAAAATACGGATATTCCCCTTCTTTTTTGCCCAACGCCCATTTCCATCCATAATAATGGCAATGTGCCTTGGCAGTTTTTCTACTATTAATTGCTCTTTCAATGACATTTATGAAATAATTTCGGCAAATTTAGTCAAATGCAGGACATTTTTGTGGATATTTTATTTTATATGACAAATAAACACCAAATACAGAAAACCAGTCTTTGGTTCCTGCATAGTTATTTTGCATAGGGCTAGGGTAATAAGCGGCTAGGTAATCCAGATCGTCCCGTAAGGTTTTTCGCATTCCTATATCGGCTCCTACCATGAAATTTTTATAAATATTGTATTTAGCACCAATTCCGAACGGAATATTTATCATAAACTTCCGTGCACCTTTTGGATAATACATTAACCCAGCTCCAGCGGATACATAAGGGGTGAATTTTGTTTTTTTGTTGGTAGGTGTATAGGGCATAAAATTAAATTCCAATTGGCCATTTAATTCATAAAAAGCATTATTAAAGGTGTAGTTTGTAGGAAAATCAAATTTAACCTCCGATGCATCTCCTGCCAAGCGGCCGTAATTGAAATTTCCACGAACCGAAAAGCGGGAATCAATGGTATGGCGGTAAAATGCCCCAAAGGCAATTTTAGTCCCAATAAAAGGAATTTTATTTAAATCGCCTAAATAATAGGAACCACCGCCAGTTATTCCCAGCTCGCCACTTTTGCGTGTTTGCGCATGAATTGCATTTGCTGATAAGGCAATAATTAGTAGTACCGATAAAATAAATTTGCTACTGTTGCGATTCACAATCCTATTTTTTAATAACTCAATCAATTTCATTTAAAAGTAACGTTAAAAATTAGCATTGATTGCCTATTTCGCAAAGCAAAAGAAAAAAATCAGTTATAACAAATGGAAACTGAAAGAAATGATTCAATCAAAAAAACAGGGTCCGTATAACGGGCATTCCATTTTTATTAGCTTTTAGCTTGATAATGTAATTTACGGTAATAAACTGGTATTGGTCGTACCAACTTTTTGGATATCCAGCTCCTGTCCATTGCTTTTCTGCGTTTGCATAATCTATATTGTCAGAGAATGCAAAGCGCAACCCAAATTCCAAATTTACATACGAGGTGTTGGTAACTCTGGTTTTAAACCCAATTCCATAAGGAATCACAAAAGTAAAATTAGAATACGGTGTAATTACAATGCTATTATTTACTGAATTTTGCGAAAATTTCCCCATATTATAGAGTCCGCCTGCTCCAATAAAAAGATAGATAGGAATATTAATATTTTTGAAATAGCTTTCACCTAACATGCGGTAAACCGTTTTTTTCTTTTGTTCTTTTACTATCATCATTTCATATCGTATTGAAACTTCAGTAAAGAAAGTGTTGGAAATTCTATCATTATTATTTTGATAATTCTCAGAATCTTTTGGGTCCTCAGCATGTAATTTTCCGAGCGATAAATTTACAGATGCCGATTGCCTTTCCGATAATCGATACTTTAAGCCGCTATTTCCAACAAAACCAATGGTATTAAAAAGATTTACCCAAACTAATTTATTGGCATCGGAAGGTGCGCAAACATCGCCCATGAGGTTGGTACCGCCAATACCGTAATAAAACTCATATTTATACCGGCTAAACGATTGAGCCGACACATTAATGGAGAAGAACCAAAATAAGATAAGAAATAGAAAAAATTTGCGCATCATTTTAATTGTTCTTCAACAAAAATACAAATTAACCCGGATTATTCATTAATAATCCTGACGATTAAGCTACACCTCAATA
>DYQV01000638.1 GCA_020719105.1 Rikenella microfusus | reverse complement strand
GTATTTTTAGAAAGTTTGTACTTGAATTCTATCCACACTTATTTTATCTTTGGCTGAAAATTATTCAGCCATGAACCTTGAATACTGGAAATTGAAGAAGATTAACATTAAGATATAACTAAATAAAATGGAAAAAATTACCTGCTTTATTCCCTATAACAACCCTCAGGTTTGGACCGGTTTTTTGGAAGTACTACAGCAAAACGAAAACATAGAAACCATATTTCTATTGTCGGCTGATGAAATAAAGGCTCCATTCAGTAAATGCAAACCGCTGAAATGTGGAAGCATTTTTCAGACGAAAACCATTCAAACCGTTGCCACTCATGCAACCACCCATTATTCCTTGCTGATAACCAAAGAAACCGATATCAACCTAGGGATGTTTGCCCTGGAACGTTTCATGTCGGTGGCTAATGATACAGATGCCGGAATGGTTTATAGCGATTATATCGATTTGGTTGATGAAAAACCAGTAAACCATCCGGTGATTGATTACCAATTGGGGAGTTTGCGCGATGATTTCAATTTCGGCTCCTTGCTTTTTATCAATACTAAAGCATTAAAAGAAGCCATAGCTAAAATTAAAGAAGAATATGAATTTGCAGGGTTATACCAACTCCGGTTAGCATTGAGCCAAAACCATGAGTTGTATCACATCCCCGAATATTTGTATTCAATAAAAGAATGGGATACCCGGGAATCGGGGAAAAAAATATTTGACTATGTGGACCCGAAAAATCGAAACGTACAGATTGAAATGGAAAAAGCAGCCACCAGTCATTTGAAAGCCCTTGGTGGGTATCTACATCCTGAATTTACTCCTGTTGAATTTGGAAAAGAGGTTTTTCCGGTGGAAGCCTCGGTAATTATTCCGGTTCGCAATCGCGAAAAAACCATTGGCGATGCCATTGAATCGGTGATGATGCAAAAAGCTTCGTTCCCCTTTAACCTGATTATTGTCGATAATCACTCAACCGATCGGACTACCGAAATTATTAAAGCATTTGCCTCAAAATACTCCAATTTGATTCATATTATTCCTAATCGTAACGATTTGGGTATTGGCGGTTGCTGGAATCTGGCAGCCCATCACCCAAAATGTGGTAAATTCTCCATTCAACTAGATAGCGACGATTTGTATAAAGATGAAACCACGCTGACCCAGGTAGTGGATACTTTTTATAAAGACAAATGTGCCATGGTGATTGGCTCCTATTTAATGACTAACTTTAAACTAGAAGAAATTCCACCTGGGTTAATCGACCATAAAGAATGGACCCCTGAAAACGGAAGGAATAATGCGCTACGCATCAACGGATTGGGTGCTCCTAGGGCTTTTTATACACCTATTTTGCGCGAAGTGAAGATTCCTAATGTTAGTTATGGCGAAGATTACGGCCTTGGGCTTGCTATTAGCAGGAATTATCAAATAGGCCGGATCTATAATCCCATTTATTTATGCCGCCGTTGGGATGAAAACTCTGATGCTTCGTTGAGTATTGAAGCTATGAACAAGCACAATTTTTATAAAGATAAATTGCGGACAATGGAATTGGCTGCACGGATTACAATGAACAAGTAAAATCATTAGTTCATGTGACCATGA
>DYQV01000637.1 GCA_020719105.1 Rikenella microfusus | reverse complement strand
TGCCAGTCTGTCATCATGGTAATTCTCCTTTCCAAAAGGGTTAAAATGGTTAAAATGGTTAAAAGTTGGAAAGAAGAAGAGCAAAAAACAGACTGGAACGAAAGATTTTATTGAATTAACAGGGAAAATGAGAAGGAATTGCTGGGGGAGAAAATAAAGGCAGTGTTGGGGATGAAGAGATGTTTCTGCCGCGGCAGCGGCTTACTTGAACCTATTAGTAGATGTCTGGCGCCAAAAGTCTAAGCGGTCTACTACTATATAATTTAATGCATAGCCGACTCATTTAAATGCATAATCATTTATTGAACCGTGGCCGGTCTTGGCAATGATATTTTTAATTACAAAAAGAGTGTTCCAGCATCTAAAGGCCAACGACCGATTCGTTTTGGTCGTTGGTGCTGCTGGATTGTTCGGTTCATTGAGCCTGCATTTAATGGCATTCGCTCTTGGACTTAATGAAGCCCCTGCTTATGCCCCAAAGGAATACCACACATACATTGATTCATTAAACTGGTCATTACATCCAGTGTTTTTTATAATCGTGCCGTTTATTGTTGAGAGATGTTGGATTCCGTTTATTGGCGCCATCAATGACACGTCCGGCGCATTATTCAAAGAAAGATTTAATAATATTGACAAGAGAATAGTTGAAAATAACTATACAACAATCTCCGGTGCAAATCTTGAAAAATTAATTGCAGAGGTAAAAAACAAACGCAAATCCATGATAGTGTTGGCAGCAATATGTGCTACGGTTTTTGTTTATATTGATACGCAAGAGGTCTTAGATATATACAACAAGAATAAGCAAGCACTCATCCAGGTAATTGTCGGCAAGAAAGACCCAGATTTCTTTGAGCGTTGGATATGGTCGGCCCCAGAAAAAACCAGACAACAGATTGTAAACAATAGTCATTCTAGCGAAATAAACGAAATCAACCCAACTAATATGGACTGGGTTATTCTTATTTATGCATATTTCCTGGAGTTTTTGCTTCTTTTATGTGGTTTTCTAATTTTGTTGCAAACTATTTTCCAGGCCACATTTTTTATTCTAGTTGAATACACGAAGACAGGGCAGAAAATAGGGCTTAAATTCTTTTTGGATGGCAATGACCAATTAGGTGAGTGGGGGCTAAGGAAATACAATATGGCACTAGACTATGTATATTGGTTTATTGGTTGTGGCCTATGCGTGCCATTGCTTAGTCAGCACTTTAATTCTCATGATGATATTGGTCAAAAGATGGCGGACGGTTTGTTGTTCTTTCTGGTCCCGCTATCGTTACTAACAATTTGGCTTGTGCGAAACAACTTAAAAAACCAAGCGTTACAGCTCGCAGAACTAACTGGTGGCGAATTGGCAATTAATACAACAAAACAAAGCTTGTGGCCAATAAAGTCTCACGAGTATTACGGCATATTGTTTGCCTTACTGATGCTAACATTCAATATTTCGCCGCTATCTAGTATTTTTCTCAAATTCATTTGACATTATGCCCAACAGGCGCTTCAACTCGGACGGGCGAAAATGCCCGCCCGCCGGTTAAGATAGACGTTAGCTTACAATCCATGAACCGAAAGTTTCCGATGCAAAAAAAGGACAATACAAT
>DYQV01000112.1 GCA_020719105.1 Rikenella microfusus | reverse complement strand
TATTGAGGTGTAGCTTAATCGTCAGGATTATTAATGAATAATCCGGGTTAAATTTAATTGCCCTAAGTTCCCCATAGAAAATAGAAAATGTTCATTCCATTAAAGAGAAATTTTTTTCGTACCTTTTCCTTTCTGTTTTCGAAACCAACAGGGTACTTTAAAAAGGAATAGCAATGGCAAAAAAACCTATCACAAACAATCAAGCGCCTAAAAATGCTGCTGAAACCAACATTGATGTGCGCTCCGGCATGGACATAGAATCCCTGAAACAAGCGGTAATGGAGCATTTGTTTTACCAACAGGGCCGAAATATTGTGAACACTTCATTGAATGATTTGTATATGGCCGTTTCATTTACCGTACGTGACCGGCTCTTGCAGCGGGAACACAAAACAATGAATGCTGTGTTTGAAAATGATGTAAGGCTGGTGAGTTACTTATCTGCAGAGTTTCTCATGGGGCCGCAATTGGGTATCAATCTGATTGACTTGAATATTTTTGATGCAATGAAACAGGCCGTTGAAGAGCTTGGTTTTGATTTTGATGAAATAATGGCGCAGGAAGAAGAACCAGGCCTTGGCAATGGAGGCTTAGGCCGTTTAGCTGCCTGTTATATCGATTCGCTGGCCTCGCAACAAATCCCCGCCATAGGCTACGGAATACGCTATGAGTTTGGTATTTTCGATCAGGAAATCCGTGATGGCTGGCAGGTAGAAAAAACCGACAAATGGTTGCGCAAAGGAAATCCTTGGGAGAGCGCCAGGCCTGAGCTTTTGGTAAATGTCAATTTTGGGGGTCATACCGAATCCTATGCAAATTCAGAGGGTCGAAAATGCTTTCTGTGGAAACCCGCCTATATGGTGACTGGAATACCTTACGACACTCCTATCATGGGATATCAGGTGCACTCCTGCAATTTTCTTCGTCTTTGGAAATCTGAAGCCGAGGAATCCTTTGACTTTTCATCATTTAATAAAGGCGATTATTACAAGGCAGTGGAATATAAAGTAAAGTCCGAAAATATAAGCAAAGTACTGTATCCCAACGACGAAATGATGGAAGGGAAAAAATTGCGTCTTAAGCAGCAATACTTTTTTGTTTCATGCTCGTTGCAGGATATGATGCGGATACATTTACGATGTGAGGGTAAACCACAGGAATTTCATAAACGATGGGTAATACAGCTTAACGATACACATCCTTCAGTATCCGTAGCTGAACTTATGCGTATATTGGTGGATGAATACCAAATTGAATGGGACACTGCTTGGGATACAACTTGTAAAACATTCAACTATACCAATCACACGTTGCTTCCCGAAGCTTTGGAAAAATGGTCGGTAGGCCTCTTTGATTACTTGATACCAAGAGTGCTGGAAATTATCTATGAAATTAATTACCGATTCATGAACGAAGTAAGCAAGCGATTTCCAGGCGATTTGGGGAAACTTTCCCGAATGTCAATAATTGATGAAACCGGAGGAAAATACATACGAATGGCTAACCTAGCTTGTGTTGGAAGCAACGCTATTAACGGTGTGGCTGCATTGCACACGGAACTGCTGAAACAACAAGTGTTACCCGATTGGGTTGAAATGTATCCGCAACGCTTCCATAATGTTACCAACGGAGTTACACCACGCCGCTTTGTGGTGTTGAGTAATCCTGGATTAAGCAAGCTAATTACCGATACCATTGGCTATCGGTGGCCCGGCGAGCTCGATGAACTGCGCAAGCTGGAACCGTTGACCGACGATGCCTCTTTCAGGGAACAATTCCGGAATGTTAAACTGGAGAATAAAAAACATCTGGCAACACTCATAAAAGAAAGGACTGGTATTGTTGTTAATCCTGCTTCCCTGTTCGATATCCACGTTAAGCGAATTCATGAATACAAACGGCAACACTTGAATGTATTGAATATCATTACACAGTATTGGCGCATAAAGCAAAACCCAAATCTGGATATAGCTCCCCGCACCTTTATTTTTGGAGGTAAAGCTGCACCGGGCTATCATACCGCAAAGCTCATAATCAAGCTTATCAATTCAGTAGGTGATGTGGTAAACAGCGATCCCGATGTGAAGGACCGACTCAAAGTCGTTTTCTTTCCTGATTTCAACGTAACCAATGCGCAGCATATCTATCCGGCCGCCGACCTTTCGGAACAGATTTCGACAGCGGGCAAAGAGGCCAGTGGTACCGGCAACATGAAGTTTTCAATGAATGGGGCGCTTACCATTGGCACACTCGATGGGGCAAATGTAGAAATAAGGGAAGAAGTAGGTAACGATAATTTCTTCCTGTTTGGCTTAACAGCTGCCCAGGTAGATGAAAGCAAACGCAACGGATACAATCCGCACTTTATTTACGATCATAACGACGAGTTGCGCGAAGTGATAAACATGATTAATTCCGGCTTTTTTTCAAAAGGCGATTGCGACCTTTTTAAGCCTATTACCGATAATTTGTTGTGGCACGATCCGTATATGCTTTTTGCAGATTATTCATTGTATGTTGCCTGTCAGGATTTAGTGGCAAATACTTGGAAAAATCCTGCTGAATGGAACCGGAAAGCAATACTGAATGTCGCCCGGATGGGAAAATTCTCATCCGACCGGTCAATTCAGGATTATTGTGAAAAGATATGGAAAGTGAAACCTTTTAAGATCAAGTGATTATTCATTTTATGTTTATTAGATGCGACCAACCACAATACAATCAAATCGAAAATCACTTCATAAAATGTATTGATGATTATATGGCTAATCCTGAAATCTGTTTTATCACGATAACTAAAAATAAAATAAGGAATAGAAAAATGTAACCTATGCAACCATGTGGTATAAAAAACAGTACTCTTAAGCTGAATTGCACAAATAATTGAGTAAAATACAACAACATATCAAAGTAATTAAGGATTCTTTACCTTTAAAGCTGGTTTATTTACTCAGCCTTTCCACTATTCTAGTTTTTATTTTTGCATTACCCAAACCCCTTTTCAACAATCCCACTTGCACCGTAATAAACGATAACCGTGGAAAACTGTTGGCTGCCCAAATTGCTACCGATGGCCAATGGCGATTCCCGGAAATGGATACCGTTCCCGAAAAATTCAAACAATGCATTGCATATTTCGAGGACCAGTATTTTCAGTACCATCCGGGAGTCAATCCGGTTTCCATCTTTAGGGCGTTAAAGCAAAACATTAAGGCTGGCAAAAATGTAAGTGGCGGAAGCACTATAAATGCTCAGGTCATCCGGCTTTCCCGTAAAGGAAAGCCACGGAATATAGGGCAAAAGTTCATTGAATTCTTTCTCGCTTTGCGATTAGAAGCGGGGTATTCAAAATCGGAAATTCTTGCCCTATATGCATCTCATGCTCCTTTTGGCAGCAACGTAGTAGGGTTGGATGCCGCTGCCTGGCGATATTACAGCCGGCCTGCCGATGCTCTTTCATGGGGAGAGTCGGCCACCTTAGCTGTTCTACCGAATGCCCCATCATTGATTTATCCGGGGAAAAATCAGGAACTTTTGTTGAAAAAGAGGAACCGATTGTTGGACAAACTTTATAAAAATAAGATACTTGATGCCACCGCCTGTGAATTGGCTAAACTGGAACCGTTGCCCGAAAGACCACGCCCACTGCCGCAACTTGCTTCACATCTGTTAACACGGGCAATATCGGATGGCTTATCGGGGCAAAGAATTACCACAACCGTTGATACAAAAATACAAGATCAGGTAAACCGCATCATTGAAAAACATTATCAAGTGCTTTCGGAAAACGGGGTATTAAATGCAGCCGCTTTGGTTTTGGACGTTGAAACCGGAAATGCACTGGCGTATGTGGGAAATACCCAAACCGGAGTGCAGCAATCGGGTCAGCAGGTTGATATCATTACAGCACCCCGCAGCACCGGAAGTACCTTAAAACCCTTGTTGTATGCTTTGATGCAAAAAGAAGGGCTTTTGCTTCCCGGAACTTTAATTGCCGATATTCCAACGCACATTGCAGGTTTTGCTCCCCGTAATTTCGACAAAGAATATGATGGAGCGGTACACGCAAATAATGCCTTGTCCCGTTCGTTGAATATCCCTGCCGTTCGGATGTTACAGGAATATGGAGTAGAGCGATTTTATCATCAGTTGAAAGACCTAAACATTTCAACCTTAACCTATTCGGCTGACCACTATGGCCTTTCCCTTATTTTGGGAGGAGCTGAAATTACTCTTTGGGAATTGGCGGGCACCTATGCAACTTTGGCAAGGGTTCTGAATCATTATTCAATAAATAATTCCCGGTATAATCCGGCCGATTACCACAAACCTGCTTATATTTTGGCAAAGCATAATACAACGGATCATTGGCAAGATACAGATCCATTGGGCGCTGGGGCTATTTGGGTTACTTTTAATGCCCTTACCGAAATGCACCGTCCAATAGAGAATGCCAACTGGCAACTATTTACCTCTTCAAAAAAAATTGCCTGGAAAACAGGAACCAGTTTTGGCAATCGCGATGCCTGGGCAGTTGGAATTACCTCGGATTACGTGGTAGCTGTTTGGATTGGAAATGCTGATGGTGAGGGCCGTTCCGGATTAACCGGTGCAAGTACAGCCGCCCCGGTAATGTTCGATATTTTTAAAGAATTGCCAAACGCTCCTTGGTTTGAGACTCCTTACGACGATTTGGTAAAAATCAACGTTTGCGCAAAAAGCGGATACAAGGCATCGGAGCTTTGTACCGAAACCGATTCAATTTATGTTTCTCAATCGGGTATAAAAACGGGTCGTTGCCCCTATCATAAATTAATCCATCTAACAGATGATGAAAAGTATCGGGTTACCTCCGATTGCTATCCAATAAGTGAAATGGTTACAAAAAGTTGGTTTGTACTTCCTCCGGTGATGGAGTGGTACTACAAATACAACGATCCATTTTACCAGTCACTTCCTCCGTTTCATGCCGATTGCCTGAATAATGGGAGTGAAAATATGGAGGTTATTTATCCTAAGAATAAGGCTAAATTATTTTTACCCATAGGGTTTAACCAGCAACAACAGCTCACCGTTTTTGAAGTAGCCCACCGCATTCCGGGAGCAAAGGTACATTGGCATTTAGACCATGAGTTTATTGGAACCACCACAGGAATTCATAAAAAGGAGCTGTTTTGTAGGTCTGGTCAACATTCACTTACCCTGGTGGACGAATTCGGAGAGATTCAGGTGGTTGCTTTTGAAGTGGTTGAATGATACCCAAATATTCATCAAGAACAACAAATGTTAATATCAGAGCCTCCTTTTTTTATAAGTTCAGAATACGATAATCATAAAGTATAGGATGACATAGTTTACAGCAAAAAAAAACGGACCTTATTATAATTCCATATAATGAATAATGCTACTTTTGATGAACAATAACATCAAGTATGATACATACCATTTCAAATTCAGCACTAAAGTTAAGTGTTGACCAAACGGGAGCCGAAATTTGCAGTATTAAATCAATTAAATCAGACAAAGAATATATATGGAATGCCAATCCTGAGTATTGGGCTAGTCATGCACCTATTTTATTTCCAATTATTGGAAGCTTGAAAGGAAACCAATATACTTACGATGGCAATGCCTACTCCATGCCAAAACACGGATTTATCCGATACAATCAAAATATAGAGCTTATTTTTAAGGAAACTGACCGATTGGTATTTAAATTGGTGGCTTCGCCAGAAACGCTTTCCATGTATCCATTTCTATTTGAATTTGTAATAACCTTTCAATTGATTGGCAATCGAATAAACATTTTGCATAAAATAACCAACCTCGACACTAAAGAAATGTATTTTGCTTTAGGAGGTCATCCGGCATTTAATTGCCCGATTAACAAAGGTGAATCGTTTAGTGATTATTATTTGGAATTTGAATCCTTTGAAAAAGCATCCTGCAATAGGCTTGCTGAAGGCGGATTGGTTACCGATAAAACCTATTTGGTGCTCGATAATACGGATGTACTCCCTTTAAATTATGGTCTTTTCGAGAAAGACGCATTGATTTTTAAGAAACTTAAATCTCGAAAAGTACGGTTACGCAGCCATATTTCGGATCAATACATTACTGTGCGTTTTAGCGATTTTATTTTTTTAGGGGTATGGACAAAACCCAATGCCCCATTTATCTGCATTGAACCATGGCAAGGTATTTCTGACTCAGTTAACTCCGATGGCCATTTTAAAAATAAGGAGGGAATCATAAAATTGCAACCCGGGAAGCAACATTCTGCGCAATATTCCATTGAAATTAATGAATAGAAATTTTACATTCAATTAACTCAATGCTGTTTATTGGGCTAATTTATATTAGATTAGCCCAATCTTTTAAATCGGATAAAATGAAAAAATCATTCTTACTTATTCTTACCATTGCACTCTTTCTAACTGCTTCAGCGCAGCCATTCAATTCATACCAAAGCTTCATCCATAACCTTGATTCTATTACAAAAATTACCGATAATACACAACGGGATGCGGCTATTACCAAATTGTGGAACTGGCTAAAAACCAACGACCAAATTCCCTTTCGTTGGGATAAAAACGTAGCCTTTATCTATAAAGGAACTGCATCAAAAGTTTATTATGCCGGAGATATGAATGGCTGGGGCAGCTCCAGTGAAAGTTATGATGCCATAAAACAAAACCTCAGCAATATATGGTTACTCGAAAAGGAATATCCAATCGATGCACGTCTTGATTATAAACTCATTCTGAACGGAAATAATTGGATCATGGATCCAGACAATCCACACCTCCAAATGAGTGGCTTTGGCAATAATTCTGAATTACGGATGCCCGGTTGGGAACCTTCTCCGTATATAACTTTGGGAGCTGGAGTCAACCGCGGATTGCTTTCAAATGATATTCGCATTAAAAGTTCCAATTTGGGATATGATGTACAATATAAGGTTTATATCCCTTTTGGATATGACAATTTATTTAGTCTGCCGGTAATGTATGTTACCGATGGACACGAATACGCCAATAACCAAATGGGAAGCATGGTTATTGTGCTCGATAACCTGATTCATTTAGAATACATAAAGCCAATTATAGTCGTATTCATTGATCCAAGAAATCCGGACAACCTTTCACAAAATCGTCGTGCGGTTGAATATACCGGAAATAGCAGTTTTGCCAATTTTGTAGCCGATGAATTAGTGCCGTTAATTGATGCCAACTACAAAACCAACCCAACGGCAGATGCCCGCGGGATTCTTGGAACATCGTATGGTGGAAATAATGCTTCCTATTTTGGAGTAAAGCGCTCCGATGTATTTCACTTAATTGCCCCTCAATCACCGGCATTTTTTGATGAAACCTTTTCTGCCTATCAAACGAGCGATTTACTTCCACTCAAGACCTACATCACTACCGGAGTAATTTATGATACAGAGGATAAAGCCAATAAGATGGTTACTATATTAGAAAACAAAGGATATGAATATAAAATTACCAAAGTTAATGAAGGCCACTCCTGGGGAAATTGGCGGGCTTTGCTTGACGATATGCTGATAAACTTCTTTTCTGATAATGGTACGCAACAAATATCAAATTCCACTACTGAAAAACTAGCTATTTTTCCAAACCCCACGAAGAATAGTTTTTCAGTAATAATTCCATCCGGTGGAGTCTATTCTTTAGAATGGTATGATGTTTTAGGAAGATGTGTTTATAAAATTCCTCACACAGAACCATTTATAAAAAATCAGGAATACATGTTTTCCGTTCCTTTTACGTTAACTAAAGGCATTTATCAGTTGCAATTGCGGAATAATACCCATCAATTTACTATGCGAGTGCTCCTTAATTGAAAAAGTTAACTAGTGTTAAGTTAATTATGATATGACGGTATTAATTTGTATCATTGCAATA
>DYQV01000636.1 GCA_020719105.1 Rikenella microfusus | reverse complement strand
ATTAGATGTTTGAAACCAGAATCCAGTAGCTATCATCCAGTAACCATTAACCTAAGAAGTAAACGTAAATAATATAATAAAGAAGGCATATTTAAATTATGAACAACTTAACCAATTAATAGTTTATAGTGCAAAACTGCTGCAACCCAAAACTTGTGGCTTAAAAATAAATACCGATGAATTTTGATGTATTAGTTATAGGAAGTGGTCCCGGCGGCTATGTGGCTGCCATCAGGGCTTCGCAATTAGGATTAAAAACTGCGGTTGTTGAAAAGGCTGAATTGGGCGGAATCTGCCTTAACTGGGGATGTATTCCAACCAAAAGTCTGTTAAAAAGTGCTCAGGTTTATGAATACATGCAACATGCCGATGATTATGGCATTACGCTTGAAGGTACGGCAAAAGCTAATTTTGCTAAAATGGTAGAGCGGAGCCGCGGTGTGGCTGATGGTATGAGTAAGGGCATTCAGTTTCTTCTTAAAAAAAATAAAGTGGAAGTAATTAATGGGTTTGGAAAACTAAGAGCCAAAAACACCATTGAAGTGACTGATGCTGATGGCAAAAAAAGTGAAGTAACTGCCAAACATATTATTTTAGCCACCGGAGCGCATTCCAAGGAATTACCAAACTTACCCCAAGATGGCAAGAAAATAATTGGTTATCGCAAAGCTATGACACTGGAAAAACAACCGGAAAGTATGGTTGTGGTTGGATCGGGAGCTATAGGAAGTGAATTTGCCTATTTTTATTCCACCATTGGAACGCAGGTTACGCTGGTTGAATTTTTGCCAAACATTGTCCCCAACGAAGACGAAGAAGTATCCAAACAACTAGAGCGCTCCTTCAAAAAATCAAAAATTAATGTCATGACCAGTTCATCGGTTGAAAAAGTGGATACTTCGGGTAAAAAATGCAAGGTTACCATAAAAACCAAAAAAGGTGAAGAAGTGGTTGAGGCAGATATTGTACTTTCAGCTATTGGCATAACTCCAAATATTGAAGGCATTGGTTTAGAGGAGTTGGGCATTGTTATGGAAAAAGGAAAAGTTAAGGTGGACGATTTTTACCGTACCAATGTGGAAAGCGTTTACGCCATTGGCGATTTGGTTCATGGCCCATCATTGGCTCATGTGGCATCGGCCGAAGGAATAACCTGTGTGGAGAAAATTGCAGGGTTGAATGCCCATCCGGTTGATTACAGTAATATTCCGGGTTGTACTTATACCTCACCTGAAATTGCTTCGGTTGGAATGACTGAGAAAGCAGCCAAAGAAGCCGGTTACCAGATTAAAGTGGGTAAGTTCCCGTTCACCGCATCAGGAAAAGCAAGCGCAGCAGGAGCCAAAGACGGTTTTGTAAAACTCATTTTTGACGAAAAATATGGTGAATTGCTGGGCGCCCATTTAATTGGTGCCAACGTAACCGAAATGATTGCTGAACTGGTGGTTGCCAAAAAACTGGAAACAACCGGTCATGAATTAATAAAAGCCATCCATCCGCACCCAACCATGAGTGAGGCTATTATGGAAGCAGCCGCTGCCGCTTATGGCGAAGTGATTCATATTTAATAAAAGAATTGCCGTTTTGGAACGATTTGAAATATAAAACCCCGATGGAATTGGTTCTGTCGGGTGTTT
>DYQV01000111.1 GCA_020719105.1 Rikenella microfusus | reverse complement strand
TAACATTGAACCAGAACGGCACAGTTACACAAACCTTGAAAATGGTGGTGGTAAAATAGCCTTCAAATTACTATCAGGCAATAAAATAAGAAAGGCTCATTGTAATAATTTGCAATGAGCCTTTTTTATAACTATTTTTTTGAAAAAAGTAACGATCATTTTGAATACAGCCACACCTTATCGTTTTTCTCCTCAGTGCGGATGCGGCGGAGTTCGTGAAGGGCATTTACTTTATTGTCGAAAGTGGCCAACGATACCCGATACAAATCGTTATCGGATAAAACGCTGGTTTCGAACCCTTTTTTACGAAACAAGGCTGCCTGTTCGTTGGCGTTTATCTCGGTTTTATAGCTGCCCCCGATAATGTAAAACGTAAGTCCTTCCGTGTTTTGCCGGGTAATAGCGGGTGTTGCTTCCTCGGTATAAAACAGGGCCTGTCTTTTATCGGTAGTAATGTCCAGAACTTTGTCCATATTGGTATCCATGGGCATGGCTGAATGGGTAACCTCAATGGATTGTTCGCTGCTGCTGTCGAAAGCATAACCTGCCTGCTGCTGGTTTTTTTGGTAGCGTGTGTAAGGAATAATACCCAATAATCCCACCAAGGGAACTACTAAGGCTGCTATTTTCAATGTTTTTTTTACGCCCTCGTTCATAGTATAATCTGAATTATAGAGTGGTATCAAATCGCGGGCATTTTTTTGATAATTTAAGGGTGGAAACCGGAAAGAAGCCAATCCGTAAGCATCGGTTAAAAAGTTTTCGGTTTCGGCCGGGGTAAAAAACAGGTTCCTGTTTTTGTCGTATTTAAAAGTACCCACCCCATCAAAAACCACCTCTTCCTCTTTGTCAAGCTGCAACCAGGCTTTCTGTACTTCCATCCAAATCTGTTCTTCAGCTTCCTGATAGGGAATGTTTAAATTTTTGGCCAAATAATTAATCAGCAATCCATCGTTGTAAGTCAGGTTTTTATTGAACAGCACATCCTTTTTGGGAGGATAAAAGGTATTGCTCAAATCGTTATGTTCTGCCGCATGGTAATTGGTAACAAACCCTCCAAAACCGGGCAGTATTACACAGTCGTGAATAAATAACAATCCGCTGATATACTTATTAATGTCTTGCATCCGTTTTGTTTTATGTTGCAAAATTAACATTTTTATCCTTGGTTTCCATCAAGGCAAAATTGAAAAATGTGTATGTTTGCAATCTTGATTAAAGATAAGTAATTGATTGGTAAATTCTTTCATAAAAAACATAAAATGAAAAAAACTGTTTTAATTACCGGTGGAGCCGGATTCATTGGTTCACACGTGGTTCGCCTGTTTGTGAACAAATACCCTGATTATACCGTCATAAACCTGGATAAACTGACCTATGCCGGTAACCTGGAAAACCTTACCGATATTGAGAATAAGCCAAACTATCAATTTGTGAAAGGCGATATTGTAGATGCAGTATTCGTGAATGACCTGTTTGGAAAACACAGCTTCGACGGGGTAATCCATTTGGCAGCCGAAAGCCATGTTGACCGCTCCATTACCAACCCCATGGAATTTATCAATACCAATGTGTTGGGCACTGTAAATCTGCTGAATGCCGCCAAAGAACAATGGAAAGGAAATTATGAGGGCAAGCGGTTTTACCACATCTCAACCGACGAGGTTTATGGTACCTTGGGCGATACCGGTTTTTTTACCGAAGATACCGGTTATGATCCTAAAAGCCCTTATTCAGCATCCAAAGCATCGAGCGACCATTTTGTCAGGGCTTATAAAAACACCTACAAACTTCCCATTGTTGTAAGCAATTGCTCCAATAACTACGGCCCCAACCAGTTTCCTGAGAAGCTATTACCGTTGGCTATAAATAACATAAAACACAGCAAACCCATCCCCATTTACGGAAAAGGCGAGAACATCCGCGATTGGTTGTATGTTGAGGATCATGCTTCGGCCATTGATTTAATCTATCACAAAGCGGCAAACGGTAAAACCTACAACATTGGCGGCCACAACGAATGGACAAACATTGCTTTGATTAAGTTGTTATGTCAGGTAATGGATAAAAAGTTAGGTCGTGCTGCCGGGGAATCGGAAAAACTGATTACTTACGTTACCGACCGTGCCGGGCACGATATGCGTTATGCCATTGATGCTTCGTTGATTGAAAAAGAACTGGGCTGGAAACCATCCTTGACTTTTGAAATTGGATTGGAGAAAACCGTGGAATGGTATCTGAACAATCAGCCGTGGATGGACCGGATACTTTCGGGGGCTTACGAAGCGTATTATGAAAAAATGTACCACAATAGATAATTGAATATGAGCTTCTTGGGAAAGATATTTGCAAAAAAAGAACCGCTGGTTCCCATGGATTTATCTTTTCTGGGATGCGATATTCATTCCCATCTAATACCGGGCATTGATGATGGTTCTCCATCAATCCCGGATTCATTGGTTCTTGCCAAAGGATTTGTGGAATTAGGCTATAAAAAAGCAGTTACCACGCCCCATGTGATGAGCGATTTTTACCGCAATTCGCCCGAAATTATCAGGAACGGGTTGGCCAACCTGAACCTTGCCATAAAAGAAGCGGCTATTCCCATCGAAATTCAAGCTGCAGCTGAATATTACATTGACTATGAGTTTCTAAAAAAAGTGGGAAAGCAGGAACTGATGACATTTGGCAATAATTATGTGTTGGTGGAATTCTCGTTTGTGGAACCTCCCCGGAATATGAAGGAGGCTTTTTTTGAATTGCAAACCAATGGGTATCGTCCTGTTTTGGCGCATCCTGAACGATACTTGTATTGGAATCGAAATCCGAAAGAGTTATTAGAACTGAAAGAGCGCGATGTGCTTTTTCAGGTGAACCTGCTATCGCTGGCAGGAAATTATGGCCCCGAAGTTTGCCGTGCTAGTGAAATGCTTATTGAACACAAAATGGTGGAATGGTTAGGTAGCGATATGCACCACACAAACCACTTGGAAAATTTAAAAACCCTTCAACTTAAAGAAAGTCTGGTCGAAAAACTTCATCGGTTACCGCTTTTAAATCACAGTTTGATTTAAACCCACTTTTTTTAAAGCAATAGAAAAATTTTGAACCAGCGAATCATACTGTGGATTTGTCTCAATTTGGGATTTCTTTATTTCGTGGTAAAGATACAATTACCGTGGTGCCCAATCCAATTTTTGATTCATATTCAATGGTACCGTTGTGCTCCTTTATAATATTATATGTAATAGCCATACCTAATCCCGTGCCTTTACCCGGTTCTTTGGTGGTAAAGAATGGATCAAAAATCTTTTGAATATTTTCAGGATTAATTCCACCTCCCGTGTCAATTATGGAAACAACAACACTTTTTTGTTTTAACATGGTGTTAATCTCAATGATTCCTTTATCCTTTATTGCTTGTTCGGCATTTGAAATAATGTTTAAAAAGGCTTGATGCAGTTTTCCTTCGCTACCAAAAACCACACAATTATCTGAAGTGTAATTTTTCTTTATTTCCACTTTGTTTTTTAGTTTATTATGCAACATTATCAAGCCATTGTCAATTATTTCGTGCACATCACATTCGGTCGGCGGCAAATCGTCTTTTCGGCTGTAATGATTTAAGCTGGTAACTATTTCAGAAGCTCTTTTAACCCCGATATTAACAGCATTTAGTAATGGTTCAACATTTAATGAATGTTCCGGAAGGTTATCATTTATATAATTCTCCAATCCTAAAATTCCTCCATGTATAAAATTAAGAGGGTTATTTATTTCATGGGCAATTCCAGCAGACAAAACGCCAAGCGAAGCCATTTTTTCAGCTTGAACGAGTTGATATTGTGTTTCCGTCAATTCTTCAAGAGTTTTTTTAAGTTCCTCATTGTTTTTGTGTAATTCAGCCTCATATTTATAATTTATATGGCGCAAATAAAACATAGCCGATTGAATAAAAACAAATACGGTTATTAGCACCATTTTATAATAAATCTGATTCTCTCCAGTTTCAATTAAAAAGGTGGAACCATTGTTTGAAAAGTGAATTAAAATGGAATCGAGCATTAAAAAAAGGATTAAGAAATAAGTAAATGAAATAACGTAGAGCTTATTCGATAAATCCGGTTTGAGTATCAGATTTGGGATAAAAGAAAGACTCATTAAAATTAAAGGATTATAAGTAAAATCAACCTCTTGCACTTGCCCTAAAAAAGCCGGTAAAAGAATTATTATAGGGGGTGGCATAAAAATTAATAGGATTGAATTTAATTTGTGCCTTTTGTAACGGGCTAAAACAATAAAAACTACACTAATAAATAAAAGAAACAATAGTTTTTTTGTATGTATGGTATATTCGCCATCATTCATTTCCCTTATAACAGCAGTGATGATGTTAAGTAAAACCAAAATTATTAACATAATTAAATTAAGCCGGTTTGCCATTAAGTTATTTCGGTAATCCAGGGAGTTATTTTTCTCCCCCATTCCCAAATAAACAAAGTAATTCCAGATTTTTGACATTTTATATCATAATATTTTTTCAAAGAAAGAGACTAATTTTTTAAATTAATATTCATTGTTTTAGTTTTGTTACTGGCAATTTTATGATTGCTTTGGTTCCAATTCCGGGCTCCGAATTAAATTCAATAGTTCCATGATGTTCCTTAATAATATTGTAGGTTATTGCTAGGCCAAGGCCGGTTCCCTTTCCCGGTTCTTTGGTGGTAAAGAATGGATCAAAAATCTTTTGAATATTTTCAGGATTAATTCCACCTCCCGTGTCAATTATGGAAACAACAACACTTTTTTGTTTTAACATGGTGTTAATCTCAATGATTCCTTTATCCTTTATTGCTTGTTCGGCATTTGAAATAATGTTTAAAAAGGCTTGATGCAGTTTTCCTTCGCTACCAAAAACCACACAATTATCTGAAGTGTAATTTTTCTTTATTTCCACTTTGTTTTTTAGTTTATTATGCAACATTATCAAGCCATTGTCAATTATTTCGTGCACATCACATTCGGTCGGCGGCAAATCGTCTTTTCGGCTGTAATGATTTAAGCTGGTAACTATTTCAGAAGCTCTTTTAACCCCGATATTAACAGCATTTAGTAATGGTTCAACATTTAATGAATGTTCCGGAAGGTTATCATTTATATAATTCTCCAATCCTAAAATTCCTCCATGTATAAAATTAAGAGGGTTATTTATTTCATGGGCAATTCCAGCAGACAAAACGCCAAGCGAAGCCATTTTTTCAGCTTGAATTAGTTGCTGCTGTGCTTCATGAAGCTTATCAAGCGAATTTTGTAATTCTTCCCGTTGATCAAAAAGCTCTTCATTGGTACTTTGCAGCTCTTCGTTGGTGGTGGCTAATTCTTCGGTACGCTCCTTTACTAATAACTCCAATTGATTCCGATATTTGTTAAGCTCCAGTTCATTTTTTTTATTTTCGGTAATATCGCGTGTAACAGTTTGTAAAACAATTTGGTTATTTACCCACAATTTAGTTACTCTGCCGCTAAACCAATGTATTTTCCCCCAAGAGTCAATAAACCGATTTTCTATAATACCTGAATGGGGTTTATCGCTTAATAATAAATCCTTAATTGCATTAGAAACCATTTTGTAATCATCCGGATGAATATGCGCCAGCCTTGCCGGATTGTCGTAATCTTTTTTGGTAATTCCGGTAATTGTTTCAAAAGGATCATTTCCAAAAAGAATGGTCCCTTTTAAATCAGTTTGCATAATCATTTCGGGCAATGCTTCAATTAGTTTTCTATGTTTCTCCTCACTCTCAATTAAAGCTTTCTCAGCTTGTTTGCGGTCGGTAATATCACGGATATATACCAAATTGGCTCTCTGCCCTTTAAAAATAATTTCAACACCTCTGGTTTCAATGGGTATAACTATTCCGGCTTGATTAACTATTTCAATATCGAATGTTGATTCAGATTTACTCAAAAAATGATCCATCACAATTTTTTTTGATTCCGGTGTGAATGGAATTGTTTCCAATCCATTTTTCCCGATTAATTCCTCAACATTAGAATACCCCAAAATTTTCGCAAAAGTCTGATTCAGGTCCAATATAATACCATTCTGGTGAATCATAATACCTTCACTGGCTATGGTTGATAAGGTTTTAAACCGTTCTTCGCTATCTTTTAAGGCGTTTTCAGCAAGTTTAAGTTCGGTAATGTTTGTCAAAGTGCCGATATATCCTTTAATTTCATTATCAACAATTTCAGGATTTGTATCTCCAAGCACCCAGACAATGCTTCCATCGGGTTTTAAAAAACGGTATTCTGCCGTTGATTTTTCACCTTTTGCGGAATGCATTTTCCAATTTTCAGCCAGAAATCCTTTGTCGTTCGGATGAACGGCGTTTAACCAGCCATCGCCTAATGCCTCCTCAAAGGTTAATCCCGAAAGTTCCGACCATTTTGGGTTCACAAAGGTGGTATAGCCATCGGCCCGAGTTCTAAAAATTCCAACGGGTGACATTTGAGATAGGTCCTGAAATAAACGTTGGCTTTCAGCAAGTGCTTTTTCGGCCTGTTTCCGTTCGGTAATATCTACCATTGAAAACTGGAGCAGTTTTTTTTCACTGGTTTGAAAACTCATCAAATGAACTTCGGCATCCCAGAATTGGCCATCGGGTCGTTGATGTTTCCATTCAAAAATGACGGAACCGTCTTTCAACGCAGTTTCTATGTAAACCAACGCTTTTTGAGCCGAAGATGTCCCATCGTATTGAATAGGTGCTGAAACATCATTTGGTGTGTGACCTAGAACGTACTCACGGGAAGGAAACCGATAAATTTCGACGGCTGCTTGATTGCAATCGACATACTTTAATGTGTCGGGATCCATAATCACAATGGAAATACGGGAACTATCGAATACCCTTTGTCGGAACTGCTCACTTTCTTTTAACGTTTCTTCAGCTTGCTTTCGATCGTTTATTTCAATCAATGCTCTGTCTAACGTTTTTTTGTTAATAATGAAGATATTATATCCAACCAAACCAGAGAATATAATAGCCACTGTAGTGTCAACTAAAAAATCGATAGTTGTCGCATTGGGTAATCCCATTTTATCTCCCCAAACCCACATGTATCCAAAGAGCATTGCAATGGTTACAATAATATAAACCAAAATAGTAGATTTAAATTTTGTAATGAATAGAGGAGCAAGGTTTAATAAAGCTACCACAATCACAATAGTATCAAGTCTGGCGAAATAATGACCCTTATCAAACCACATAACCAGCCAAACGGTTACTATTGACAATATCATTAGTAAATGGGCTGATAAACCATAAAAGCCTTTTAAAAGAAGGATAAGGCATCCAACAATGGAAAATACTAGGGCAATAATGGGGAGTAAAGCTGGTAAGTAAATTTCTCTGTTTTCCGTTCTAATCAACTGCAAGTAGGTTGATGTGGCTAATAAAAAAAGCAATCCAACCAGAACCGATAGATTCATATAATAAATGAATTTAGCCTTTTGCTGTAGAGCAAAATCGGCGTTTTCATATTTTTTTAATGCTTTAGGTAATCCGTTCCTTTGCTTTTTATCTTCTGAAAATATATTTTTTAAAAATGTTCTCATAGTTTGCAATTCATCCAAAATAAAAGTGTTCTGTATTCTGCGTTATATTTGTTATAGAAAATGGTTTCTTTCTAAAATTTGAATGGAGTCTTAATTTTTATATCGATTAGTAACAATGATTTGTTTTCAGGCTATTAAATTACGCAAATAATTCAAAAACTGCTTAAATTTAGTAATATTCGTTTATCAAATGGTTCAACCCGCTGTGGCGGGTTGAGAGATCATTTTATTGATATTCCGTGGGTTTAACACCCACGGTTATTCAAATTCAACCCTTTTGGGGTTTTGGAAAAAAATAAGTCCAAAGGACTTAACCCGGATTATTCATGAATAATCCTGACGATTAAGCTCCTCCTCAAAATTG
>DYQV01000635.1 GCA_020719105.1 Rikenella microfusus | reverse complement strand
GTTTTAACAAGCAAATCAGCGGCTTCTAATAATGATATCTTGCGGTTACTTAATCGTCCATGTTTTCCAAACCTCTTGAGAGTTGGTACTTACATTTACTTTGGGGTTTTGTTCTTTATCGTTTATTAAAAGCGATTGCAGCGATACTTTTTCGGTAATATATTCCGAAAGTTCAGCATAGGTTACATTACCACCAGACTCTTTCAGTTTTTTTAGCAAATAATAGGTAAATATGCCATGTTGCTGGGCTTTATAGGGCAACGACGATTGTTCGCCACTGCTGGCACTGAAAACTACTAATTTTCCTGTTATGGCCCCATCAGCATCCACCTTAGGATTGATTTTAACTCCCCTGGCGGCTAACAACCCTTGGTTACGGGCTCCTCCCGAAAAACAGGCATCAATAAAAACGGTGACACGCTCCGATGGAAATTCTGTTAGTTTTTCGTAAAAGCTTTTCAGTAAAATCCCTTCGTTGGCATTTTTGCCACTCACGTCCACAGGCATCAAATAGGCTTCTTTTGTTACCTCATCGGGCAACCCATGGCCGGCATAATAAACATAAAAAGTAGCTTTGCCTTGAGTGGCTTTTATTAATTTGTTAGCTTTTGAAATGGCCTGATTCATTTGACCAGTGGTGGCGTCCAATAAAAAGATAACATTTTCATCAGGTACTCCCATGGTTTTAATGCAATACTCTTTAACGGCACTGGCATCGTTACGGGCAAAAGCCACATTTATTTCGCCTCCCAATTCAACTTGATGCGAGCTATAATCTTCATTCCCAAAAATTAATGCAAAACGGTATGGAAATTGACTGGGGGTTATGGGTATGCTTTGATCCACATCGGACTTCTTCTCGAAAACATATTCTTGTTTTCCGTTACCGGTGGGCACATAAACAATCTCTTTTTTTACAACGGTATCGGTTTTAAAGGTTTTTGGATTTAATTTTAAAAACACCAGATCTTCATAAGCTAAATGAGAACCTGCCGCCAGATCAACTAATCCGGGAATTATATAAGCAATAAAATCAAAATACAATAAAAGAGATCGCACCGAAGCTTTATCCCGGTATTCACTATCAAGGTATCCCTCTTTTTTAACAGTATAAACCTGTTCGTTCTGCTTATTATTGAACGATGCTGGAGCACGTCGTTTTACATTTACCTCACCCGGTGTTTTTTGGTTGGTATTTTTTCCATTTACATAAATATCGGCACCGGGAGGTTCCGAATAGACTGAAACATCCTGATGGCTTCCATAAAAAATGGTGGCGCATGAGGACATAATTAGAACTGTTAAGAGGAGTAATAGAAAAAAGATGTTTTTCATCTGTTTATATTTTTGTATGTTATAGATATTTAATGTATTGCCATTTTTCAAAATATAATCATTTTCTGTTGGTGTGCTACTTGTCGCTCATGGGTATTTCATGTGTTTATTTTTATTTTTTAGATCAAGGTCACTTGGAATTACTAACCCCATGTTTATTCTTTAAAGGTGTTCGTGAACTAAAGGTTCGTCATAAATAACTAAGCGAAGCGTTCTCACTGGTATTTCCAGTAATCATTTGCTTTTTGCATTCAATTAACCCGGATTATTCAAGAATAATCCTGACGATTAAGCTACACCTCAA
>DYQV01000634.1 GCA_020719105.1 Rikenella microfusus | reverse complement strand
TTAAGGCTATGAAATTGAAATTTGCTTGCTCAATTTTGCCTTTTCTGCGGCTTTTGGAATGACCACATTCAATACCCCATTTTTATATTCAGCGGAAATATTTTCAGTTTCGGCATTCTTGGGTAACATAAAACTCTTTTTGAACGAAGTACTTGAAAACTCACGGCGCAAGTATTTTTTCTCTTCATTATTTTCTTCCGGTTCCGGTTTGTGTTGATAGGAAATAATCAAATGGTCTTGATCCATATTAACTTGAAAATCATTTTTTTCAATGCCCGGATAAGCCAATTCAATGGTAAATTTCTTATCATTTTCGGTAATATTTACCGATGGTGAACCAAATGGATAGTTCTCAACCCACAAATTATCCATCAAACGGTTGCTAAAGAAGTGGTCAACAATAGTTGGCAGGGTGCTTCTTGTTCTCATAATTGGTAACATAGTTTTGTCCTCCTATAAATTTTAAGTTTAACATTTGTTTGTAATGCCAAACTTTCAAACGCTGTACCATGCGTTTTTCATTATAAAAAATGTCACAACCCTTAGAAAATATTTGACATATTGTCATTTATATAAAATATATCATGTCAATAAGTCTGTTTTTATTGGAATTTGGGTTTTGCACTTTGGACATTCCACACCCAGAAATGAGTCAGCTAAATTAACAGTGTACCCATTCCTTTCTACAATTAAATGGTTACAAGATGGGCAATAAGTAGAAGAAAATTCCGGGTTATGATAATTACCTAAATAAACATAATTCAGTTCTTTTTTTGCAAGATGGTAAAGATTTATAAGCGTTTCGTCAGGAGTTGAAGGGATGTTTAGCTTAAATCGGGGAAAATATTTTGAAAGATGCAACGGTGTATTGGTTCCTAGTTCAATTCGTATCCACTTCACCATTTCTATAAAAGTATCAGAGTCATCATTTTTGTTTGGAATTACCAAATTGGTAATCTCCAGATGCTTCCCGTAGCTTTTAATCATTTTTAGCGATGCCAATACCGGTTCTAGTTTGCCTCCGGCCATATTACGGTAGAAATTTTCAGTAAAGCCTTTTAAGTCAATGTTAAAAGCATCAATAACCGATATGAGTGCTTCAAGTGGTTCAGGCAGAATGTACCCATTGGAAACCATAACTGTTTTTAATCCTTTAGCCTTGGCCAAGGTTGCTACTTCATGCATAAATTCAAACCAAACCGTTGGTTCGTTGTAGGTAAAAGCAATACCTATATTACTGGATTTTTCCAATGCCCGATCTACTATTTCTTTCGATGTGAGAACTTTCCCGTGCAATGGATCCATTTCCGCTACTTGCGAAATCTGCCAGTTCTGGCAAAAATTACATTTCAAATTGCATCCAAAACCGCCAATTGAAAATATTTCTTTACCAGGATAATAGTGATACAACGGTTTTTTCTCGATTGGGTCGCTTGCCATTCCCGACAAAAGTCCCTGTTGTTTATTCCGAATTCGTCCACCAATATTAAAACGTACTCCACACAATCCGGCATTTCCCTCCTGTAACTGACACTGGTGCGGACAAAGTTGACATTGTATTTTTCTTTTTACTTTACGGTAAAACATAACGGACAGTAGTATGTTTTTGTTGTCGATTTCGGAGCACGTCACTGTCAAGCCACG
>DYQV01000110.1 GCA_020719105.1 Rikenella microfusus | reverse complement strand
TTAGTAATGTTTCTTATGGTACTTTCAAATGGTGCAAGAGGGCAATTCAACTATAAACCGGGTAGAATTTTACCAATACTAACGACACTGTATTAGGACTAATCAGTGATGGCGGGGGATTAAAAAACTCAAAATGTTGTAAATTTAAAGCGGACAAAAATTCAAAACCGGTAAAGTACTATCCAAAGGATATAAAATCGTATTGGTTTTTCAACGATAAGTAGTATAGTTCTGAAATAATTCCCATAAAAAAAGAAGCAAAACCTCTTTTTTGTGAAGTTCTTATTCAAGGAAATGTTGGCCTATTCCAAGAATTTCAGAACAAGACAACATTTCAATTACAAATTTGGTTGAAAAAATTATACAAGCGAAAATAAAAGACTCAGATTCCAGTAAGTTGGAAAAACAAATAGACGAAATGGTGTACAAGCTATATGAATAAACGGAAGAAGAAATCGCCATTATTGAAAATAAACAGTAAAGCTATGGCAAAAAAACAAATACAAGCCAAAGAAGGCTTCAACGAAATATTGCTTTACACCACACCCAATGGTAAAGTAAAGGTTGAAATATATCTGCAAAACGAAACCATCTGGCTTACACAGCAAAAAATTGCCGATTTATTTGGTGTTGATAGAACGGTAGTAACCAAACACATTGGAAACATTTTCAAGTCGGGTGAATTAAATGAGCAGGTGGTATGTGCAAATTTTGCACATACCACTCAGCATGGGGCTATTATAGGAAAAACGCAGGAATCAATTACTAAATTTTATAATCTTGATGTTATAATTTCGGTTGGTTACCGTGTAAACAGCCGGCAGGCAACCGCTTTCCGTATTTGGGCTACCGAGCGCTTAAAGGAATACATCATCAAAGGATTTACCATGGATGATGAACGGCTTAAAAACCCAAATAATATTTTTGGTAAAGATTACTTCGAAGAGCAACTTGCCCGTATTCGCAACATCAGAAGCAGCGAAAGGCGGTTCTATCAAAAAATTACCGATATTTACAGTCAATGCAGTGCCGATTACGATGTAAACGAAAAGATTACAAAAGAATTTTTTGCCACCGTACAAAACAAATTGCATTGGGCAATTACCGGACAAACGGCTGCTGAACTGGTAGCTGCAAGAGTGGACAGCACAAAGGAAAATATGGGTTAATTATTTTTGGTCCAATGTTTATTAAATGAACTCCATCCTTCGGTCCAATCGTAGGTGCCAAAAGCTCCTTTATAGTTTGTGGTTTCAAACCAGGTGTCAGTATGGCTAAATAAGTTATCACCGGTTGATACTTTCGGAAAATAATTGAATTCCAGTTGAGCCGAAATTCCCACATCTTTTATTTCATTGTTTCCTAACTCAAAATAAGCAGCCCAGTTTTGGATTAATTCATCGCCCATTCCTATTCCATTTAATTTAAAGATGCTATCTGGAAAATTAGAGCCTACATTATAAAACAGATTGTTTTCAATCTTTAGTTTTCCGGTAAGCCATTGTGAATAACAATCAGTCGATGCATTTGTGTATTCAATAGTGGTTCCAAGTTGTTGCTCAACCAATATCGAATTAACAATAATTCCACCAGCAAATCGGTTCAACGAAATTACTTTACCTGCAATGGTGTCCTGATTCCCAATCAAGGTTAGGTTCGAAAGGTAAGGGATGGAATAGGGTTTTTGATAAACCGGATCTAATGCACCACTTCCTTCAAGCAGATTTCCGGCATTTCCAGCAGACTGAACAGCCAAAACAAACTGCATCTTACCTTGATAACCTAAATCATAATCAATGGCATCGTCGTCGGAATGAAAACTAATAATATTTTTCAAATTTACGGTTCCTCCAAAAATCTCAATGCCATCATCGGCACTATTTATAATTTCGATGTTATCAATTTTAGTAGCATTTCCAATCCCACCCAAAGTCAATCCGTTTATTTCATTGTCATGGTATAAGGTAGTACCTGCGTACCGAATAGAAACAAACGACAATTCTCCACTATTATCATCAATTTGCGAACCCCCATATTCCCCTCGCGGTTCACTGGCGGGAATACCTTCAATAAAATCTTTACCTGAGTCGGTATTTAATGGAGCTCTTCCAAGCATCAATATACCGCCCCACAGTCCTTTGGTATCTTTAGCAATGGATCCATTTAAGTCATCGGTATAGGCGGTAAAGACAATAGGTGCCTCTTTGGTGCCATTGGCTATAATTTTTCCGCCACGGGCAACAATTAAGGCGCTTGCTGTTGCCCCCTGCCCAGCTTTAAAGCGGACAATAGTTCCTGGTTCAATGGTTAAGACTTGTCCATCATTTACAAATACAAATCCTTCTAAAACCAGATTCATCTCTGGGGTCCATGTAACTGTTCCGGTACCTTGGCCTTTGTCAGTAATAACTTCGGAGCCCTCTGGTAATTCAAAATTGCTTTTTCGGCAGCTTTCGGAAATATGAAGAATCAGCAACATCCATACAAAAAATATTGAGTGTTTCATATCCTAAAAACTAAATTGTAGATTAACATATACAAAATACAAATCAGTGCCATTTTCTGCATAAGCAATTTTATCCTGATAATCGATGGCTATTTGTGCATTTTTAATGGGGCTAAACTCAATTCCTGTGATGATAGTACTGCCATCGTTACTCAAATTCCAGGGATTTATTTCCCCTTCCAGCGTATTTGAAAATACATGATCATAACGTCCAAAGAATTTCAACTTTTGTAAAATATGGTATTTTGCATAAAACGAATATCCATACATGTCATGGTTGTTATTGGATTTGTTATTCCATTGGTAATTGTATTCTCCACCTAATGATAATTTATCAAACGTTAATCCCGCAAAACTGGCTAAATTTGCCTGATTGTATTCGTAGGCAATTCCTGAATCATAATAAAGCCGAAGCATAAGGTATTTAAATGGAGTGTAAGTGGCACCAATTGATGTTTTAAAATCCTCGTCCGACTGCAACTCGGTATATCCTTCGCCATTTAGAAAGGAAGCATCCACACTTATTTTATCTGAAAATACATAATCTATCAATACTCCCATATCGGCACTGGGTCCAAACTTATTAACATCCTGAAAACTTTGATAAATATAGCGATAACCCCAAAATTTTTCTTGAACTTTAAATTGTTGACAATCAGAAATCCCAATTTGGGTACTGAATTTTCCAGTTTTATATTGCATATATGCATTCTTAAAATAGGCAAACCGCTTTTTTAAGGAATATTCTGAAACATCGTCGGGACTTCCAATATCCAATTTAATATTGGCCGAAAAATGGTCGTCAAGTTTGGATTTATAGCCTAAATAGGCTCTTTTAATTTCAAAACCGCGCTCTGTTTCCTCATTATTCAAATCGGAATGAAAATTGGCAAAAATGAGTCCAAACACTTCACCTCTTTCAGTCCATGATTCTTTTTTTGCAGAATCTACAGCTTGTGGTTTAGCCTCTAAGTTGGATAAAACAAAGAGTAGTCCCAATATATAAAATCCTAACTTTCTCATAAAAAATATTTATGCAAATAAATCATCATAAAAACGTTTCATAAGTTAAATATATATCATTAAAATGTAAATAAAATATTAAATTGTTGAAATGTAATAAGGAAAGAATTGAAGAAGAAGATAGATTAAAAAAACTGAAATGTTGTGTAACCACAAAAATTGATGCTATTTTTACTCAATTCAGAAAGAGATAAAATAAATGATTTTTTAATAATTTATTAAAATAAATTCAATGAATAAAAAACTACTACCACCCACTATTTTCAAATTAGCCGTATTCATTGGTTTACTTTGTATTCAAAACCACGCCTGGTCGCAAGGGTATCTGCATGCCGAAGGCAAATATATTTACGATGGCAGCGGGAACGAGGTCATACTCCGCGGCATTGGCACCGGTAACTGGATGATTCAGGAAGGGTATATGATGCAAACATCGGGGATTGCGGGTACCCAGCACGAATTCCGTCAAAAGTTGGAAGCCACTATAGGTAAAACCCTTACCGATAGCTTTTATACCGTTTGGCTCGATAGCCATATAACTAAAACCGATATTGATTCGTTAAAAGCCTGGGGGTTCAATAGCATCCGGCCGGCACTCCACTATTTGTGGTTTACCCCACCCATTGAAGAAGAACCCATTGCTGGTGAAATTACCTGGTTGCCCAAGGGTTTTGAATTGCTTGATTCCTTAATCAGTTGGTGCACTGCTAACGAAATGTATTTAATCATAGATATGCATGGAACACCGGGTGGGCAAGGCAAAGACTCCAATATATCCGATTATGATCCATCAAAACCATCGCTTTGGGAAAATGTTAAAAACCGTGAAAAACTGGTGGCATTGTGGCGAAAGATTGCTGAACGTTGTGCAACTGAACCCTATGTTGGCGGTTACGATTTAATCAACGAAACCAATTGGACTTTTACTGAAGCCAATAATGCTCCTCTTTGGAATCTGTTTAAATTAATAACTACTTCCATTCGTGAAGTGGATACCAACCACCTAATTATTTTAGAAGGGAATTGGTTTGCCAACGATTATTCAGGCCTACCCGCGCTTTGGGATACTAACACGGCACTAAGTTTTCATAAATACTGGACCTATAATAACGCCAATTCTTTAGATTGGATTATAAACTTACGTAATCAGCGCAATGTTCCCATTTGGTTGGGCGAGTCGGGCGAGAATTCCAACACCTGGTTTACCGAACTCATATCGCTAGCTGAGAGCAAACACATAGGTTGGAGCTGGTGGCCGGTAAAAAAACCGGGCATTAATAATGTATTAAAATCGACAGCTAATGCCGATTACCTAAACCTGATAGAATATTGGAAAGGAAATGCTACAAAACCTACTGTTGATGCCGCTTTTCAGGCAGTTCTTACTTTTGCCAAGAACCAGAAATTTGAAAACTGCACTATACAGCGCGATGTGATTGATGCCATGATACGGCAACCAAATTCTCAGGAAGTAATTCCATTTAAAAGCCTTGTTGCGGGTGAACCCATATTTTTCACTGATTACGATTTAGGCAGGAGCAACGTGGCATATTTTGATACCGATACAGCCAATTACCAAGGAAGTACTGATGTTTATACTGCCTGGAATGCAGGGTATGCCTACCGTAACGATGGGGTTGATATTGAGGGATGTAACGATTCTGAAATTTCGAATGGATACAACGTGGGTTGGACAGATGCCGGAGAATGGATGCAATACACTGTTTTGATTGATTCTGCTGCGGGATATCAAGTGGATATTCGCCATGCTTCAGGCAGTAGCGGTTCAAAAATTCATTTCGAGGTTAATAATGTGGATATTTCGGGAACTCTGGCCTTACCTGGAACCGGAGGATGGCAAACTTGGAAAACAGCTACTTTTAATGGATTACTTATTCCTTCAGGCTTAAACAAATTAAAATTAGTTTTCGAACAGGGTGGTTCAAATTTGAATTATTTTACCATCAAAAACCCCACATCAATTGATTCTATTGACTTTGTGTTTTTATCGGCTGAAACTTCCACCACAGGAGATGAAATTTATGTAAATCTAAATAAGGAAACCACCACATCGGCCAATGAAATCGAATTATCTGATTTCCAATTAATGGTTGATTTAGTGCCTATGGATATTACGGAAGTTAGTAAGCAGGTTTCAACTACCGTATTGGTTCTAAAACCAGTATCAAAACTTGCATTCAATAACAGCATTAAATTGTCATACAATGGAACATCAGTTCAATCAGGGTCGCAAAATATGATACCATTTTCAAATAAACCCGTGAAAAATAAGTTGCCAACCCGACAATTAATTCCGGGTAAAATTCAAGCTGAGGATTTTGATTTTAATCATGGGTTGGAATTAGAAAAATGTACCGATACCGGTGGTGGACAAAATACCGGTTTTGCAGCCAACGGCGATTATCTTGACTATTTAGTTTGGGTGAAATCAACCGCAGCTTATCAATTCGATTTTAGAGTAGCATGTACTTCAGCAAGTCGCCAGCTTACAGTGCAACTTGCCGAAGAAACACCAGTAGTTTCACTAGGAACGATTACTTTTACCAATACTGGTGGATGGCAAACTTGGCAAACCCAATCCATAAATTTACCATTAACAGAAGGTGAACATAAACTGAGGTTGTACGTAAAGCAAGGAGAATTTAACCTTAACTGGTTCAATACTAAGCTTTATACCGGTGTTGAAGAAGAAAGTTCGAATAATTCGATTTCTTTTTATCCAAATCCGGCTAACGACATACTTAATCTTAAATTTTCTGATGTCAATTGGATAAATAGCTCCATCGAAGTAATCGATATGCAGGGTAGAATTATTTTAACCCAGAAAATAGAGTCCGAGGCACAATTGATTAATGTTGAAAATTTGAATGCAGGAATATACTGTATTAAGATTTCGAATGGAGCCAAAAATTTTGTTGACAGGTTTATAATAGAATAATTCAATAAAAAATCCGGGGCCAAACTCCGGATTTTTATTTTTTATTGCTCCTTTTTTATACTTTCAAAACCTTCAGGATTTACCATCCGGCTTGGCTGTCCGGTGGCTTCCATAATGTTCCACCACAATTCACCATTCGGATCAATTTTTTTTCGTTTAGTTATGGTGGCTGGTATGGGCAATATGGTAAATTGGTCGTTCCAGTTGCCCACTACAAAATCAGTTCGTCCAGCCATGGCTGCGTGTACCGCGTTTTGAGCTAGCAAACTGCAGAATTTGCTATCGTTGGCATTGGCTGGTGCACTTCGTATGATATAACTGGGGTCAATGTATTTTAACGAAAAAGGGAAATCTTTGGCTTTAAATTCTTCATTTATCTTCTCCTTCAAATACAAGCCAATATCTTTGTTTTTAATGTTGCCTGATGCATCTTTTTTCAAAGTTTCTTCATCAAAAAAATGTTGACCGGCTCCTTCGGCTACTACTATTACAGCATGATGCCTCTCTTCCAATCGCTTATGCAACGATTTCAAAAATCCATAAGGACCATACAAATCAAATTTCATTTCCGGTATAAGTACATAATTCACTTCCTGAATTGAAAGAGTGGCATAAGCTGCAATAAATCCGGAGTCGCGCCCCATAAGTTTAAGCAATGCAATACCATTATAGGCGCCTTGGGCTTCGTTGTGGGCAAAACGAATAAAGTCGTTTGCAATGGTAAAGGCAGTTTCAAAACCAAAACTTTTTTCAATCAGATTAATATCGTTATCAATAGTTTTTGGAATACCGGCTACCGAAATTCTCAATTTTCTTTTTTCAATTTCCTCGTGTATTGCATGTGCTCCTCTCAGCGTTCCATCACCACCTATACAAAACAAGATGTTAATGTTCATTATTTCTAAGGTATCTACCATTTGACTGACATCCTGATCGCCACGCGAAGAACCTAAAATGGTTCCTCCAAAAAGATGGATGGTATCCACCATTTGTGGGGTTAACTCAATTACAGGGTGGTTATATTTTGGTATCATTCCTTCAAAACCATACTGGAATCCTAAAATCCGGCTAATTCCATACCGATAATTCAATTGATTTACTAAGCTGCGTATCACGTTATTAAGTCCGGGGCATAAACCGCCGCAGGTAACAATTCCAACTTTGGTTTTTGCCGGTTCAAAAAACAAGTTGTCGTGAGGCCCTGCTTTTTCGAATGAAATGGGTTCTTCTCCGGTTTCTTTACATTTTTTGTGCCCATCCAGCGAATTATCATAAAGTATCCGGTCAGTATCTGTTATAAATTTATACGATGGGCTGTCGGCACGGGGGGTTTGAAGCAGTGGCGATTTAACATTGTTGGTTCCCAAAGTTTTTACATAAAAATCTTCTTGTTTCATATTTTTTTTTTTTTGAATTGCCGTTTATCATATTTGAAAATTAGTCAGCAATATACTAAAAAACCATAGATGACGATAGGCTTAGTTATTTTCGTCTTAAAAAATCCCCTTTGCCACCTTTGATATTATTGTTAA
>DYQV01000633.1 GCA_020719105.1 Rikenella microfusus | reverse complement strand
CATATCCAGGTATAGAGCGTACCACCACCTGATCGCCATCTTCCAATACAAAACCACCATCCGAGTTGCTCAAATTTAACTCCTTATCAATTTTAAATTTTCGAACTATTGATTTCACACTCGAATTTAACAAGGTGTTTTTGTCCTTAATAATCCGAATTACTTCAATCGAATCAGTCGCAGCAGCTTCAGTAAAACCTTTCGCTTTAACTATCAAATCCATTAAAGTTAAATTTTCAACAAGCGGAAAAGTACCAGGTGCTTTTACTTCGCCCGAAATAGAAACTTTAAATCCTTCGCGGTAATCAAATAAATTACTAATTTCAACCCTATCATCGCGTTGCAAGCTAATATCAGAAATTTTACCGGTAACTAAATCACCCAAATTAAAATTAATCATTTCGGGAACTAAATTTTCACGTTTGCGAGTTATTAAAGCCACATTTAGAAATGCATCTTCTTTTAGACCCGCTGCGTTTTCAATTAATTGCTTTACCGTAGGAGCAGTTTCGAGTGAATATACACCCGGACGATTAACACTTCCTACAATCTCAATACGATTTTTGAATTTATCGGGGTTGGTCGAAAAAGTATATTCGTCGCCGGATTGAATTCTGAATTTTTTATAATCAGCCTCAGGCACATCAATAACCTTTTTTTGATTATCGGAAATACGTACCATGGTTGCAATTTTTGTAAAAGCATCATCCTTAAAACCACCTGCATAGCGTAAAATATCGTTAAGAGTTTCGCCCTGAACTCCTTCGAAAATACTATTTATTTTGGTAGAACCTTGTACAATAACGCGCATTTTGTAAGGTTCAATTCGAATTACATCCTCATCGTGTAGCAATACATTATTCGGGATAACACCATCAGTAAGGAATTTGTAGACATCGATAGATGCAATTTGTTTACCCGCTCTGATAACATTCACTTGGCGCATGCTACCCGATTCAGAAGGACCTCCACATGCATAAAGGGCATTAAATGCTGTAGCCAACGAAGGTAAAGTATAGGTTCCCGGACGAACGGCATCGCCAATAATCGTCACACGAATACTGCGAATATCGCCGAGGTTAATATTGATTTTTGTTTCGCCACTCGATACCCCCTGATAAACTTTAGAAACTTCGGCTCGAATACTTTTTGTGGCATCTTCAACAGTTTTACCCGCCACTTTTACAGGACCAACATTAGGTATACGAATAGTACCTTCGGGCGAAACTTTGAGTTTGTAATAGGCTTCGTAAAGACCCGAAACATCAACAATTAGCTCATCGTAAGCACCTAACACATAGTTAGCAGGAGTAGGAATATTTAATTTGGGTTCGAAACTAAGTTGCTGGTTCGAAAAAAGATACGAACCAAAATAATTGAGAGCTGTAGAAGTAGGAGCTGTTGATGCTGCTGTTGCTACTTCTGCTTTACGATTTTCGGGAACTTTGGATTCGACACCGGGTGTGGCAGTTGTAGCAACACCACCTTTTGTAGCCATGTATTTTTTATACATTTCCATTTGTTCGGGAGTTAGCTTACTCATATCAACTTTACTTAAATCCTGCGAGAAAAGCGAAACCGATAATAAGCATACAAAACCGAATACTTTAATTTTGGTAATATTAATCATACTTTTTTAAGTTGA
>DYQV01000632.1 GCA_020719105.1 Rikenella microfusus | reverse complement strand
CTATCCCGGGCAATTTTGTAATGGTTTTGACTCGGGGCTGGTGGTGGAGGTGTGAAAGCAATTTTGGTGAAAAAAATAATTGAGGATTGACTTCAATAAGTATTTATGAAGATTGTTTTGGAATTTGTCCCTGTGGTTGCTGTTGGACTATCATTTGTTGAAATTGAGTACCCCAAGAAACACCATATCGGTTTTCGTAAAGTTTTACAAAATTGGTTAAGCCAAAAAATCCGTTGATATGAACATAGGCTTCCCAAATTAGCTCACTCAAAGCTCTGTCTGCTTGATAAATATGAAGGTCAAACTGTTTCAGTTTACTGATAACGAGAGGCCGGGAATGTAAAAGATGAGTGTCATAATCAGAAAAATATTCAACCGATTTTTGAATTTGTCCGTCAAATCTTTCTTTTCCTTTAAGCATAAAATCGGTAATCCAATTTGATACTAATTCTTTTGAAAGTTTCTCGGAATCTTCGCAAATTTCGAGCAAATCAAGGGAATATTTTTCAATTAGTGGAATGTATGCTGGCAGTGCCTCAGGACCTTCAGCCTTAATAATTTCTCTTACTTTTTCAAAGCCTCTTTTGATTGATCTTGCTGGAGTTCCATTTATTTGAGGATCAATCGGGCCTAAAGTTGCACTTGGATGTAGTGTTATTGAGTCACCTGATAAGGCGAGCATAGTTGCGGCTGAATATGCCGAATGAGGAACGATAAAATGAACTTCCTTAAACCGATTTCTTAAAATGTGAACTATACGCTCGGTTGCATCCGGTTGACCACCCGGGCTGTGAAGTAATACATCAACACTATCGAAGTTTTCATTTACCGATTGAACCAAATCAGTAAAGCCATCAATATCAGAAATATCAATAAAATTTGGTGTGTTAGGAAGTGCGTTTATGAACTTTGAAGCAAAAATAATCAGGGGTCTTTTTCTTAATGCCTCAATGGCTTCATAACTTGCCAATCTCAAGTTAGAAAGGATATTTACTAGCTCAGGTAGTTGTGCATTTTCAGCAATGAAAATATTAAAATCCTGAGTAGTTTTAATACGTTGAGGCATAAGCGGTGGTATTTAATTTCTGATTTTTAGTAGAAGAACTCGAAATTTTGAATGTGCTTTTCTTCCCCATTGCGACGTGTGTTCTTTCAATAATATCAGTGACCCTGGAGTAAAAGTCCAAAATATCTAAAGCTACTTTGTTTTGATCAACAACCTCTTTTGCAAGGATTTTGGTTGTAATATTTTCGTTTTTACTTTTCATTGTAATATCGTGTTAAATAGAAACATCCAAAGATAATTAGAAAATCAGTTTTGCAATTAAAACGATCAGTTTTTTTAGGTATTGTTTCTCAAACCCGAAAGGCGGGAAATCCAGTAATAAGATTTTGCATTTACAAACACTGCTGTTTCTACCAGAAAGATGAAGTAATTTTACTTAAAAAGCTCCTTTATCTTTTCTAAGAAAAATAAAGTAGTTGTCAAATCACCATTAAAGAGTAACCAATGCAACAACAAGTTTTTACTTTAACCTTTTCAAATTTGCTTCTTCTTCCCAGCTTCAAACACTTTCTTAGTGCCATATCCAGCTGCAAGCGAGATTAATAAAACCATACCGCTGCCGACTGGGGCGCCGCCACC
>DYQV01000109.1 GCA_020719105.1 Rikenella microfusus | reverse complement strand
GAAAATAATGGAATAACTGTTGAGAATTCCGTTAAAAAAATCTTTTGTTGATTGCTTCATTCGCTTATAAACTTTTTTTAAAGTCATAATTTAACTTTCGCATGTATATGATTTTGACTATCAAGTCTTTATTTATATGCGATAAATTTTCTACTTGCTGTGTCTTGTTCCCCTCTCCTCAAGGAGAGGGGTTAGGGGTGAGGTCGAAAAATCAATATATCAAATATCTACCTTACCCCAGCCCTCTCCTCAAGGAGAGGGGGTTGCTGCCTGCAACGTAAAAGCATATTAGAAATAAACAAATTTCAGAAACATATAACCAATTGATTATCATGTAATATAGATTTCAATTATTTATAAATGAGTTCATTAATAACATGCAAAAGTTCAATCAAACTCTTTAAACCTTTGAAACGTGTGAGACCGACTTATGGTCGGTCACCCACTATACTAGATGTTCCGGTATTTGTTCCAATTCCTCCATGTATTTCAAATCTTCACCTTTACGAATAATATGTGTATTGTTATCATTATCAATCAACACGATAGGCGGACGGTAGGTAATGAATTGCATCCACTGTGTCATATTGTAGGCACCTACTTTGTGTACCACCACCTGATCGCCTTTTTGCAACAAGGGCATGGTAATACTTTCGCGCACCACATCAATATTCATACACAGAGGTCCAAACATCACCATTTCTTCGGTTTGGTTGCCCAGCTTTTGTGCCGGACTAATTTTATGATCGTACCAAAGCGAAGTAAATAAGGAATTTAAACCAAAATCCAGAATTGTTGCACGTCGTCCGTCGGAAAGGCGTTTGGTAGCCAATACTGTACCTAATAAATAACCCGCATCGTCGATTAATGTTCTACCACTTTCGAGAATCAAGGTTGGCAATTCGTCGTGCTTAAAACCGTATCCGAGAATTACATCGGTAATGGCATCGGCAAATTGGTCGATAGAAGGAACTGTGTCAGTTCCCGGAAGATAAGCCCCTTTGAGCGTATTAGTAGAAGGAAAACCACCGCCAAGATCGATATATTGAAGCATTTTACCAAAACGTTCTTTTACGCCCCAAGCCAATTCGCACAAGTTACGTGCAGCAACGGCATAAGCCGTGGGCGACAACATAAAAGTACCGATATGGCAATGAACACCAACCAATTCCAGATTATCAGAGTTTGCAATACGTGTAAGTGCATTCCAAGCTTGTCCGTTTTCGAAATTGAACCCAAACCTGTCCCATTTAGGATAAATACCTGTATCCATATTTACGCGGATGGCTATGCGTGGTTTTAAACCATGCTCTTCGCTGAGGCGAATAAGCGAGTATAATTCGTCGTAATGGTCGATATGAATCAGCGAATTGTTTTGTGCTGCTAATATCAGGTCGCTATCGTTTTTGTCCGGCCCGTTAAAAATAATTTTGTTTCCTTGCACACCATTTCCCAAAGCTTTGCTGTATTCGAAACCTGAAACCACTTCAGCCCACGAACCTTCCTGATGGAAAATGCGGCAAACAGCGTTCATATAATTGGTTTTGTACGACCATGCAAATTGCACTTTTGGGTAGCGCGTTTTGAAAATACGCACTGCGTTTTGATAATTGCGGCGAATTTGTTTTTCCGAAATTACAAACAGCGGCGATCCGTATTCGCTCAACATTCCTTTTACCGACACACTTTCGATATGTGTTACAGGTTCGTTTACCGACTGTGTACCAAATTTATTCATTAATCCGGCGTTCATTTTAATAATGAATGGCCTTTCGTATCTTATTTTTTCCATAAAGCATTACTTATTTTCTAATTTCTAACTTTATTATAGTTCCCCATTTCCCGATATCTTCTGAAACTCACGGATATCGGTAATTAAATCCCAAGCATAGCGAACAAAGATTTTCCCTACCTCGTAGTCCTTAAAAGGCTCCACTTTTTGTCCTAAAGCCATCTTTACCAAATTGGCAGGTTGATTTTGTCCGGACGCTGCCGTTAAGTAAATCCAAGCAGGAAAACGCGGATTCACTTCCATGATATAGGGTTTTCCATCGTTGCTTAGCATCACTTCGAGCTCGCAACCGCCACGCCATTTCGTAACCTGAATAAATTTACGCGCCAATTCGATGTAAGTTTCGTCGTCTAAGGTAATACCTGCCCATGCTTTACCTTTGTCGGTAATGTACAATTTGCGCATTGGTATCACGCTGATTGCATTTCCCTCGCCATCGCCCAAAGCTGCGATATTTATTTCAGTTCCTTTTATAAACTCCTGTACAATAATTGGTAAGCCCCATTTCGACAAAATTTTATAATAAGCCTTTTCGGCTTGTTCCATGGTATTTGCTATAATGGCATCGTAAAATTTTCCTTTAACCACTAATGGAAATTCAAAATCTTCTTCAATTTTTGCCAATTCGCGAAACTCGTGAATAATTTTATCTTCGGGCACATCAAAACCATGTTTTTTACCAAAGTCTAACAATTTTATTTTATCTCGTGCTTCGAATTGTTCCAAATCGGGCATAAAAGTAGCTATACCCATTTTTTTCAAGGTGTCGCGCAGTTTAATAAAATTAAAAAGTTCGGCATCGAAATTTGGAATTATCAGCTCTAAATTTTCCTTTTCGTGAATGTATTGCAAGCGACTAAGCAATGCATCGGTGCCTGCGGTAGGATAAGGAATTTGGTAGGTTTTATCCACCAAATCGTGCATATAAAGCCCTGGTTCCAACGATTCGTACGATAATCCAATAATCCGCACATCAAAATCATTACACTCGCGAATGGACCTAATAACTGCCACACCCGGACCCGGACTATCAATGGCATTGAGTGCAGTTACTGCTATTACTATTTTTCGCTTATTCTCTTTCATTTTCTTAATTTGATATTTTCTTAATTTTTTTCATTGGCAAATTAGCACATTAGCATATTGGCACATTATTCAAGAATACTATGTCCTTTTAATTGCAATGTAAATTCTTCCAAATCGCGTTCGAAAAGGGCTCTATCCACATCGTATTTTTCGCAAACCGTATCTATCACTTCCGAAGTTGGAATATCTTTTTTCATTAATAAAATTATTTCAGCACCAATAGCATTGGTCGAAAACGAATCGCCAGTTGTTGGGTTAAAAAGAAACCCTTCGTCGCTTGTCGCGATATTTTTACGAACTCTCATGATTATTTATTTTTTAAATTATGATTCAAAACTACTTCAATTAAAGTTTAGGTTAAAATAATTTCAGCCAAAAAGCCATATTTATCTGTAAAAACGAATTATTAGTTCAAAATATCGTTTAACTCTTCTACTGTCAAAATTTGTGGAGTATAGGTTACACCTCTACCAGCTAATACCCTTGTAAATGCTTTAATGTGATTGTACGAACCATTTAATAAATTAGTGTACACCATTTTGATGTCTGCATTTTGAGTTTCGGCTATCAGTTTTCGTAAATCAGCAATGTCATACTCTTCGATAAAAGCACCTACAGCCAAAGCATTTTCGGCAGTGTTACCATCAGCTGTCAGCTTATTATACAATGCCTGAATATCAGGATTCGAAAATTTACCAGTTTCGGTAAGTGCAGGATCGGGAATACCAAAGTAAGTAAGTAATCGTAACACGGCATTCGAATGTTGAACTTCGCTTTTGTTAATGTTGGTAAATGGACGTAATGCATATTTTTCATAAAAATAAGCATACACATCACCTGCTAATTTTTCTTCCTCACGCATCAAAATTAATCCATCGCGTTCGACTTGCGAAAGTGAAGTAGAGTCGGAGGTAAACTCCATAGTTTGTAATTGTTGGTCAGCACTTAATTCTGAACTCATTTCCAAGTCGGTTGCGGCGATTGAATCGTTACACGACATTAAAGCAAAACTTAGCATTGCAGCTAAAAATAAATTTGTTGTTTTCATGATAATTTGTTTTTAAATTGTTTGTTTTTTTTAATTTATACTTCAAAATTACTGCATTAACAAAGGCATTCCAAACAATTTCAGTGAATAGGCAATTTCTATCTGCGAAAGTGATAGTATTCTAATATGGACACAAACTTAAAAGTTGATTTTTAGGATTTTATTTCCCAATCGAACAATATAAAAACCCTTAGCTGGCAAGGTAATTTGAATGTTGGTGGATACTGGTTTTGCGTTGTACACTACAATACCCATTGCCGAATAAATCAACAAATTATCGTTCGGATTGAGTGAATTTACAGTTAATATTTTTCCATTCAACGAATATTCGTGAATTTGGTAAAGTTATGGATGAAATTCCCGCACAGCCATCGAATGCTGAATAATTAATATGCTTCACGGTTGCTGGCTCAACGAAACTTCCCGCTTTTGCCAGTAAACATAGCAGTAAAGTATCTTGATTTCGATTTAGCAACACACCATTATCCGACGAATAACGCTGGTAAGTTTTTAAATTTCCCTGCGATGATACATTTATGACTTTTGTAGTTTGTGCCACAAGAGCAAATATTTAAAAGTAAAAAACAGGATAGTAAAAGTGCTTTTTTTTCATGATAAATATTTTTATTAGACCAAAAAGGTTTTGTCTACAAATTTTTGAAATTCGTCTTTATATTGTTCGCCTACCGGAATATACACCTTATCGAACACTATCCGGTTACGGTCAATTACTTTTACTTTTTCTAAATTGACAATAAAAGAACGGTGCACACGCATAAATTTCTCCTTGGGGAGTTCTCCTTCGATGGTTTTGAGGCGAACAAGCGTCATAATTGTTTTTTCAGTTTCTAAATGAATTTGTATATATTCGTTGGCACTTTCAATATACTTAATATCAGCCAGTTTAATTCGTATTAATTTATATTCCGATTTTACAAACAAACTTTCCTTATTCATCGTAACTGTTTCGGGAGTTGCAGCAGCTGTAGCCATCATTCGGTCTCGCACTTTGTTTACCGCCCGCAAAAATTCGTCGTAAGAGATGGGTTTCAGAATATAATCTACAGCATCAACTTTAAATCCTTCTAACGCATATTCGCTATAAGCTGTTGTAAAAATTATAAACGGCTTACTCTGAAGCGATTTTACAAAATCGAGCCCGTTTAGGTCGGGCATATTTATGTCCACAAACATCAAATCAACCGGTTGCTGGTCGATAAAATCAATTGCTTCGAAAGCACTCTGACACAAGGCCATTTTTTCCAAAAACGGCGTTCGGTCGATATATGCACTTATTTGCTGCAATGCAAGCGGCTCATCATCAATGGCTAAACATTTTATTTTCATACAATGGAATTGTTAGTTGAACTTCAAAATCAGTTTCAGTTTCGTTAATATTCAAGCTATACTCTTTTTGAAAAAGTAAATCCAAACTTTTTTTAATATTGGTAAGCCCGATACCGGAATATTTTTTATCGCTATGTGTCGGGTTTTTATGCTTACTATTGCGGAGCACACACACAATTTTTTGCTCCACAATGGCCATCGAAAAGGCAATATAGGACTGCGATTGATAACTTACACCGTGTTTAAACGCATTTTCGAGCAAGGACACAAAAAGCACAGGCGGAATTTCAATATCGGGAATATTTTCGGGTATTTCCATCGTTACGGCCACTTTATTGGAGTAACGCAAGCGCATAAGCGAAATATAACTTTCGATAAAATCAATTTCTTTTTTAAGTGCAATATGTCCCTCCGAAGTTTCGTAAAGCAAATACCGCATCAATGTTGACAAGCGGATTACGGCATCTTTGGCCGTTTCGGCATTTATGTCGATAAGCGCATGAATATTATTGAGCGTATTCATAAAAAAATGTGGACTAACTTGATGTCGCAGAAATGCCAATTCCGATTTGAGTTGCTCTTTTTCGGCATCTTTGCGCAGGTTTTCTTCGCTTAACCATTTCGAAATCATTTTAAAAGCAATACTGGCACCCATAACTAATATTGCCAACAAAAAACCATTGACAAATTTCATGGTTAACGAAGGTCTCTCTTGTTGAATTGGAGATCTGAATCCCATAGGTGCAGGCATTTTACTGCCCAACTCCATAGGTGGCATTCCGGGTCCGAGTTCCATTTTGGGCATCGAAACAGGTTCGGGTGTAATTACAAAGTGTTGCAAAGAAACACTTCCAGTATTGATGGCAAGGATTAAAAAAAGAGCTGCGAAAGTATATTTCAGGTATTTTTTGGCAAACAATAAGCGAGGTACAAGTAAAACAATATTTATTAAAAACAAAATCAACAAAGCCGCCATTCGCACCCATTCAGAGAATATTTTTTCCCAAAAAATGGTATTTGTTGATTGTTGAACTAAATACGGAATGGAAAAAATAACCAACCAAACTATTGTAAAAGTAAGGATTTCAATTGTATTGATACTCAGTTTTTTGTCTTTAATTTCCTGCATTTATTTTTTTTATTTGAAAAGGGGAAGTGTATTATACTTCTCCGTTAAATTAATTTCTACCTCACCCTAAATCCCTATCCTTGAAGAGCATAGGCATCAAGCTAATTTCGGGTTTTGACCCCCAACCCCCAAAGGGGGCTTCAAGACGTAGTTTCATTAAATTCTCCTATCTTTTGTAGAGAATATGTCTTAGCCCCCTTTGGGGGTTGGAGGTCGAAGCCACTAAATTATATAACTTCTTTTTTTAATACTTTCCACAGCTCTACAGGGTTAGGGGTGAGGTTGAAATCTTATTACTTGCTTAAATAAATATCCCAAGCTATGCGATCAACTATTCTTGTTGCAAAATACGACTGACGCAAAGATATAAATAAGTTGCGAATAGTTTCTATTGATGTGCCCAAAAGTTCACTGATAGTTTTGCTTGTACCATCGTCGAAGGTAATTTTCAGTTCGCGTTTGTGAGCTGTTACGCTCACATCGGTGTCATCAGTAGTTGCAATATCCACCACTTCTACTTTTGCAGTTGTTTGTAAAACACCAGCTACATATACTTTGGCGCTATCCAAACTGTTTAGTCCCATCTGACGAATAATTTTCACATCGCCAATAGTCATCGAGTATTCACGTTCGCGATGGCGATTGTCGGCCGATGTTTTAATAGCAGTAAAACTTTCCTCAAAAATAACTTTTGCACCTTCATATATAGCGTAAACCGAAACGGATGTATCGCCAGTTGTATAATTACTTTTTAGCGTATAACCATTTGTAAATGCAAATTCCGAAGCAAATTTATAACCAGCTTCCTTGCTGTTCGACGATTGAATGCTTAATGCACCTGCATCTACGGTTTTCACATTAACAGTCGAAGCCATGTCGTATGTCCAGCCCAACATGCGATTAAATTTGTAATCGTATTTATTCAGCGAAAATACATAATTGTTGGTAAGCAATGTATCGGCCGGATTGTACACAAAAAGCGAATTCGGCATTTTAATTTTTTCCTCAGGCAAACGAACTATCATAAGCGATGCATTGTCAGCCGTTTTACTAAAAAAATTGGTTACCGGTAGTTTCCACCTGATGTAGGTATTTGCTTTGTTGAATTCATATTCGCCTACAATATCAGCCAACAGGATAGAATTGTAAGTTGAATCGATAATCGGCGAATATACTTTTGACAAACTTGAAGTAGTTGTTTCTGGCGTAGCCAAAACCTGATAACCATCCGATGAGGTTATTTTCTGAAGAGCAATACTCAAAGTTTGTGAGCTCTTATCCAAACTCGATTGCAACGAACTATCCGAAATTTCGGATGTACAACTCCAACTTAGCAAAGCTACGGCGGAGACTAAAAGAAAAATTCTGTTTGATTTCATTTTTTGATTTTTGATTTTAATTAAATACTTAAATTTTAATCCAACGGCAAATATATAGTTCCATTTCATAGAACAAAAATAGTATCAGTGAAAACACGTTTTTTATAAGTGAAAAATCAGATTTTACAAAAAAATGATGCTAATAAAATCTGCCCCAAGCCCCTAAAGGGGTGTGTGGTTACTTTCGTCTCTTTAAAATCGAACTTCAATTTAAATTTAATTTGCTTCGTTTGCCGTTCTTTATACCC
>DYQV01000108.1 GCA_020719105.1 Rikenella microfusus | reverse complement strand
ATGCCAAAATTTTGGCAAAAAGCAATAGCTGGAATTCCTGTGGTAACAGACTTTAACCATAAAAGATTTTCGTGGTAATTTGTGAAATTCGTGGATAAATATTTTGATAGTTGAAAACCATTTACGGCAGAGAGATACGAAGGGAAGATATTGAAATTATGGCACCGGTAGGTTCCTATGAATCGCTTATGGCTGCCATTCAGGCAGGTGCCAATTCAGTTTATTTTGGCATCGAGCAACTGAACATGAGGGCACGGTCGTCGAACAATTTTACTGCCGACGATTTAAAGAAGATTGTAGCCATTTGCGGCGAACACGACGTTAAAACCTACCTTACCGTAAACACCATTATTTACGATCACGAAATGGCGGTAATGCACCGAATTGTGGATGCCGCCGTCGAAAATGGGGTTACGGCCATTATTGCCGCCGATTTGTCGGTGTTGCAGTATGCTTTTTCCAAAGGGGCTGAGATTCATGCCTCTACTCAATTAAATATTTCCAACCTGGAGGCGGTCCGGTTTTTTGCACATTATTGCGATGTAATTGTTACCGCCCGCGAATTGAACCTGAATCAGGTGGCAGCCATATCGCAACAGATTGTGGAGCAGAACATCCGCGGTCCCAAAGGGGAATTGGTGCGGATTGAAATTTTTGCCCACGGGGCATTGTGCATGGCTGTTTCTGGAAAATGTTACCTGAGCCTGCACGAACAGAATTCATCGGCCAACCGTGGGGCTTGCATGCAAACCTGCCGAAAGGCTTATGAAGTTACCGAAAAGGAATCGGGATACCAATTGGAAATTGACAACCAATACATCATGTCGCCCAAAGATTTATGCACCCTTCCATTCTTGGACCGAATGATTTTGGCTGGTGTGAGCGTACTCAAAATTGAAGGTCGTGCCCGCGGACCGGAATATGTCAAAACCGTGGTGGCAACCTATAAAGAGGCATTGGATGTGTTGTTTGACGGCAACTTTACTACGGAAAAAGTAAAGAAATGGGATACAAAGCTGCGGACGGTTTTCAACCGCGGCTTTTGGGATGGTTATTATCTGGGACAGAAAATGGGTGAATGGAGTGAGGTATATGGTTCACGAGCTACCAAGCGGAAACAGTTTGTGGGCAAGTGCACCAATTTTTTTGCCAAGTTGAATGTAGCCGAAATTACCATGGAAACGGGTCAATTATCTATTGGCGATGAGATTCTTATCATTGGAGATACCACAGGAGTGGTGGAGATTACCATTCCCGAAATTCGGGTTGATTTGAAACCCGTTCCGCAAGCGGTGAAAGGCGAAAAGCTTTCAATTCCCATGAATGAATTGATACGCCGGGGCGATAAAGTATATAAATTGGTGGAGGCTACTCCGGATTTGATGCAGTAGGTTTCAATTGTTTCTTTATAATTTCAGTACATTTGATAAAAAACAAGTTATGATTACAAAGACCCAAATTAGGAATTCATTGGATAATCTTCCTGAGAATGTTACCATCGATCAGGTTATTGACCAACTGATTTTCATCGAAAAAATTCAAAAAGGATTGGATGATTATAGAAGCGGGAAAATAAATACAAAAGTAGAAGCCAAGCAGAAATTGAGTAAATAGATAAAGTAAACTGGACTGATTCTGCCATTCAAGACTTAAATGATATTGGGGACATTATTGCAAAGGATTCCGAACGGTACGCTCAAATAACAGTAACCCGACTTTTTAATGCGGCGGATATTTTAGAAATTTATCCTCATGTAGGAAAAACCGTTCTCGATTTCAATGATGATTCCATTCGGGAACTTGTAAAAGGAAATTACCGAATTGTATATCAAATTTTTAATATGACACTAATTGCAAATGGCGAGAGTATGGAAGACGGTATAGAGAGTAATTAAGTGAAAACGCGAGTCGCTCCGTTTGATAGTATCTGCAAAAATTGTCTAATTGGTTTAAAATGATTCATTCTGGTATAAAATAGCAATATGGATTTTTTAATGGATAGAATTACAGTTGATAACAATATTTGCAACGGAAAGCCGACCATTCGGGGTAAAAGGATTTCTGTTCAAACTATATTGGAGTTTTTAAGTGCCGGCGATTCTAAGGATGAAATTCTAAAGCAATATCCTACGCTTGTGCAAGAGGATATTAATGCGTGTTTAAGATTTGCCGCCGATTTAATGGGTCATCAATATTCAATTCGGGCGATTGCGTAATGGCAAAATATCTGATTGATGCAAATTTGCCATACTATTTTGGATAATGGAATAATCCCGATTATTTGCATGTTAAGGATTTAGATGATTCATGGAGTGACGAACTTATCTGGGATTACGCAAAACAGCATGGTTTAATAATAATCACTAAAGATGCTGACTTTTCATTAAAAGTTCTTTACAAAGGAGCTCCACCCAAAGTGATTCATATAAAATTTGGGAATCTCAAAATTCGTGATTTTCACGAAACCATCTCAAAAATATGGGATATTATTGAAAAGAATTTAGAAGACCACAGTCTGATTAATGTATATCTTGATAGAATAGAATCAATTAAATATAAATGGAAGCGCCACAACATTTTTATCATAATCCCAACCAATTTGTTTTAAAACATTCTCAAACCACCCTCTTTTAATATCTTTACCCACTCTGTCATTTGCTTCAGCATGAATCTTAAACGCATCTTTACATCGCTTCATTCAAGGAATTACCGCCTTTATTTTTTTGGGCAGGGTGTTTCGCTCATTGGCACCTGGATGCAGCATGTGGCATTGAGTTGGTTGGTTTATCGGCTTACGGGTTCTGTATTTTTGCTCGGCTTAATTGGTTTTACCAGCCAGATCCCTACCTTTATCTTGTCACCATTTTTAGGGGTTGTTACCGATCGCCACAACCGGCTAAAGCTGATGACCTTTGCCCAATTTTTATTCCTTTTGCAAGCGTTGGCCATGACGTTGTTGGTAATGTTCGATGTGATTCAGGTGTGGCAGATTATAGCATTAAGCTTAGTGTTTGGCGTTATTACCGCCATTGATGCCCCAACGCGTCATTCGCTGGTAGTTGATTTGATTGATAAACCCGAAGACTTGGGAAATGCTATTGCCCTGAATTCGGCAATTTTTAATGCATCCCGCTTAATAGGTCCGGCTATCGCAGGTATTGCCATTGCTATGGTAGGCGAAGGCATCTGTTTTCTGATGAACACCCTCAGTTTTGTAGCGGTAATCTATGCCTTGCTTTCCATAAAACTTCCGCCCAAAAAAGTGGTTTCATCCTCAAACTCATTCAAAAAAAGCTTTACCGAAGGGTTTCAATATACCTTCCGTTCTATGCCCATACGCACGCTGATAATCCACCTTTCTATTTTGAGCCTAATGGGAATTTCTTTCATTGTTCTATTGCCGGCCTATGCCAAAGAAATTCTAGGTGGAGGAGCTGAAACGCTGGGGTTTTTAATGTCGGCCTTAGGAGCCGGAGCATTAACCGGGGCATTGTATATGGCCGGACGTAATTCGGCATTTGGACTTAGCAAAATAATTGCTGGGTTTTCCATCCTAATGGGAATGGTTGTTTTGCTAGCAGCCTTTTCAACGAATACGTTTGTTTCACTGATGCTTTTTTATTTCGGAGGATTATCGATGATATTAAGCATTGCCGCAATAAACACTTTGATACAAACCATTTCAGAGGATAATAAACGGGGTCGGGTAATGAGCTTTTATTCCATGGCGCTTATGGGAATTTCACCCATTGGTAATTTGATAGCAGGAACCATGGCCAGCAAGATAGGGATTCCGGTTACCCTAATTATTAGTGGAGCTATTACTGTTGTTGCAGGAATATGGTTTTTATACAATCGGAACACATTGCGCAATCAATTAAGACCCATCTATGTTGAAAAAGGATTGTTGGAAGAGTAATTTAACATCAGTAAAATAATGCAAAAAATAGTTTTTAATCGTTTAAAATGCAGTGGTTGCGGTGTATGCATCCAAAGAGCTCCGAATGTTTGGAACTATAATTCCACTGATGGAAAAGCCGATTTAATGGATGCAGAATTCAAAAAAGATAGCTACTTTCGTATGGTTTGGCCGGATGAAAGGAAAGTGATGAAAGAGATTGAATCCACTTGTCCGACCCATGCCATTCAACTATTCAAATAAGTACTATTATGTCAGGATTTGACAATCATAAATTCATGAGGAATGCCATCGAACTTTCGATGGAGAATATTAAAAAAGGGGGTGGTCCGTTTGCAGCCGTCATAGTAAGAAATGGTGAAATTGTGGCAGCTTCCGCCAACAGCGTTACTAACGACAATGATCCAACAGCTCATGCTGAGATAAATGCCATCCGTTTGGCCTGTAAAAAGTTAAATACCTATTACCTTTCCGATTGTACCATTTATACTTCGTGCGAACCTTGTCCCATGTGCTTGGGAGCTATTTATTGGTCCCATATCGGGAAGGTTTATTACGGCAACAATAAAACGGATGCTGGTAACATAGGCTTCGATGATTCATTCATCTATAACGAATTGGAAAAGCCTATTGGGAATAGGGATGTGGAGTTTGTTCAACTACTGCCCGAGGAAGCCATTACTGCTTTCAAAGAATGGGAAAACAAATCCGACAAGAAAGAATATTAATTTTCCCCAATTGACTTTGAATCTAAAACTGACACCTGATTTTTTTCTTCGCGATGTGCTTCTGGTAGCTCCCGATTTATTAGGGAAACAGTTAGTTCGGCGATTCCCTGACGGATTGATTAAAAAATTCACCATAACAGAGGTAGAAGCCTACCGTGGCGAAGAGGATTTGGCATGCCATGCCAGCAAAGGACGTACCAGCCGCACTGAGGTTATGTACCAGAGCGGCGGACGTATTTATGTGTATTTGATTTATGGGATGCACTACCTACTTAATTTTGTTACCGAAAGGGAAGGAATCCCCCAAGCGGTTTTAATCAGAGGAATTGATGATATTAAAGGTCCGGGGAGGGTTTCCAAAATAGTGGCCATTGATAAGAAACACAATCGAACCAGCCTGTTTGAATCGGAGGAAATTTGGGTGGAAGATACCGAAATTCACGCAGAATATTTTACCGACGTGCGCGTGGGAATTGATTATGCCGGCGATTATTGGAAAAATAAACCGTGGCGGTTTATAATGAATTGGCAAAGGGAATAATGAAACTAATTATAGTCTCAATTTATTACCTGATTTCTTATCAGTGCAGTTATCCGCTGGATTTCTTTGTATTGGTCTTGTGATATGGATTGCGCGGGAGGATTCACCAATTTAATCTGTTTGGCAATGGGATCAATCATTAAACATTCTGCAGGAAAATTAAACGTGTTTTCGTCGAACACTTTTTTGAGTTTTCTTAATAGAATCAAGTATTCAGCTACATCCTCTTTATCTTGGTGCTTTTGCAATACCTGATACAAGCTATTAATTGAAAACTTTTGAATAGCAATTCGAGCCATCAAAGTTGCATCGGGGTTTTCGTACATGTTGGTGGCAATGTACATAGTTTCGAGCCAGCCTCCCAATAATATTAATGCAGCGGAATGTTCCCTACCCGATTCTTTTAAGAACTCATCGGCTGTTTGATAGGTTTTGCGGGCAATACTAACTAAGGTATCAAATTTGTGGGAATTGTTTTCTGCCGTTTCAAAAGTAAAATCAACCATTTCCATCGGAATTTCAAGCTGATCGGTTAGCCGTTGAATGGCCGAACGATAGGACAATGCTTGTTGTGATTGGTTAAACATCCATAAGTAGCTTATATCGGCACCATAAATTCCTAAGTTTAAAGCAATTTTTGCACTCTGGCTGTATTTAGTAATGTTGTTAATAGGATTTATGAGCTGCGAATTAAAATAAGCATTGTTTTCAGCTACTAAATAGGTAAAATCAACCGGCGAGAATAAATTGTAAAAAACAATCTCGTTCTCTTTTAAAATTTCCGGTTTAAATGCTATCAGGGTCGTATCCACTGATTCCAGATCTTTTAGCTGATCTGAGTTTTTGTTTGGTGATGGATGGGAACAATTACTTATTGTTAGGAAAATAAGTACTATAAAAAATAGAAAGGCATATATTCTTTTCACTTTTATAAAATAAATGGATTGTTTGGGATTAAATTGATTAAAAATAGTTAAAAAAGATTGCTTTCCCATTATTTTATGATAGTATCTGGTCATGGTAGTTCATTTTTATCAATAAGCCCTATTCAATAATATGAATTCGTACTCGCGAAACTTGTTCTAAAAGCTCCTTAAACTCTTCGGGATTTATTTGTAAGTTCGATGCTTCGTTAATAGATATTACTTTATTTACTGTATCAATCTGAATATCATTTGGTTTAAGTTTTGATTCAATTTTTTGAAAGGCCTCATTTAATTTCTTCAGCAGCAGAATATATTCTGCCATTTTAATATCATCTTGGTAATTGTGAATCACTAAAATAAGGCTGTTTAAACTATATTTCTGGCTTATAATTTTACCGGCTAAAGCAGGGTTTGTCTCATTATAAAGATTTAATGCAATATATACGGTTTCCACCCAACCACCTAAAAGTATCAAAGCGGCAGCATTTTCCCTTTCAGTTCCTTTTAAATATCTATCCGTTGCCTGATAGGCATCTCTTGCTAGTGATATCAGTGAATCTAATTCATAAGTGCTGGTTTTAGCTGAGCTAACCGTAAAATCGACAAAATCAGCAGGAATTCCCATTTTATCGGTAAGGTGTTTTATAGCGGCAATATACGACAACGCTTGTTGCGTTTGTTCAAAAGCCCAAAGATAGCTTAAGTCGGCACCATAAACGCCCAAGTTCAGAGCCACTTTATAACTATCGGTATATTTGGTAATATTATTGATTGGATTGATAAAAGAAGAATTAAAATAAGAACTTTTGTTGTCAATTATTTTTGACATGTCAACCGGCGAAAATAAATTATAGAATACAACATCCGATTGGTTTTTTACCATCACCTCATCACTGCTCTCTACCGCAAACATATCTTTTTCAGTATCGTTAATTTTTGATTTATTTGACTGGCAGCCAATGAATAGCCCAATAATTAGTATGATAAATCCTGAGTTTAAAATTGTTTTCATCGGTATATAACGGATTAGTTAGTATTTATCCAAAATTCCTTATAATTCATTTCAAGGGTAATTTGTGCTTTATGAAAGAGAAATTTAGGTTAATAATTTTCTTGTATAAATATAGAGAATAATTAAGTAAGGTGCATCTATCAGTAAATAATTTAAACAGAAGCAAGTTAAATTTGTTAATTTTGCGCACTAAAAATTTTAATTCATGGCAATAATACGGGTAACAAAAGAATTCAATTTTGAAATGGCACATGCCTTGAAAAACTATGATGGTCACTGTAAGAATATTCATGGCCATTCGTACAAGCTTTTTGTTACTGTAATTGGAGAACCTTCACACAATGTTCATAATCCAAAGCTTGGTATGTTAATCGATTTTGCTGATTTAAAGCAATTGGTTTTGGAACACATTGTGGCTGTTTTTGATCATGCCTTTGTGCTTTCCGACCAATCAGGCTTTGATTGCAATGCAAACACTCATGAAATGTTTGGTAAAACCATTTATGTTCCCTATCAGCCCACTTGCGAAAATTTGGTGGAAGATTTTGCCATACGATTAATTCCTCTTTTCCCTCCAGAAATTAAACTCTTTAGTTTGCGGTTGTATGAAACAGCTACATCTTTTTCTGAATGGTTTGCTTCCGATAACAACATGTAATCATTTTTATATCAATTTATTAAAAAATGAATATTTCCTCTATTTTTATGTTGAGTCTGACTCAGCTTAATTTATCTGACAACGAATTTTTCTTCACAAATACTGTGGAATCAGAAAGATAAAATAGGTCAAAAGCTTATTAACCCGGATTATTCAAGAATAATCCTGACGATAAAGCTCCTCCTCAAAATCGGGAAAATAAAAACTCCCAATTGGGGTTTACTTGCGTGAGCTCACTTTGTTCGGT
>DYQV01000631.1 GCA_020719105.1 Rikenella microfusus | reverse complement strand
ACCTTTCGCTGTGCTCAGGTATGAATAAAGCGGGTTAAGTTATTTTATATAAATCCAGGTTTCCTGATTGATTTCCCGCAGTTTACTCCATTCTTTCTTCGCATCGGTCCGGTTATAAACCATTTTGTAGGTAACAATATGGAATCCATTAGTCCGCATGACTATTTCTGATGAATATCCTTCCTCGGTTAGTTTTTTATTGTAACGTTCCGCATTTGAAGCTCTCTTGAAACTTCCGGCAACAATGTAATATTTTTTTGCATCAGGATCGCTTATTGCCAAAGGTTCTTCAACAATCACGGGCTCTTCAACTACTTGTGTTTCTTTTTGTGCCAAGGTATCTGATTTTGATAGGGAATCCACTAAAGTCATTTCAGTAGAAACTGTTTTTTTGTGAAATATTTTTTCACCCAAGTCAAATAATAAAAATGCACCTACGGTTCCGCCAATTAATATAACTGCCAAAATGGAAATCAGGATAATTTTAGTTGCGTTGCCCTTTATTTTTTTAGGGGTTAAGGTTGATTTAGTTGGGTTAGGTTTTGCTGCATTGTTAGAAGGGTTCACTGGTGGAGCAACTTTTTTTATTGGTTGTTCGGTCTTTTCAGCCTCTGCTTTTGGCTTTTCAGGTGATTTTATTTCAGTAGTTTTTTCTACTTTAACTTCTTCTTTTATAGTAGGTCCTGATTTTTCAGGTTCTGTAGTGGGTATTTCATCAAGCACAATGGTAGGTTTTTCATCAGTCGATGGGACCTTTTTTTCTTGGGGTGTGGCTATTTTGCCTTCAAATTTAATATTTCCCTGATTGTCCTTTACTAAAAATCCAATTCCTTTAACCTCATAAGAGCTATTTTGAGCAAAACTTTTTTCCACTTCTTTAATAAATTCCTTAATTATATCAGAAGCTTGGTTCTTACTTATTTTTTCCGATTTAATGATTTGATTTACAAGTAATCCATCGTTAAATTTCAGAAAATCGTTGAAAGAAATTTGTTTTCCTTCAGGAGAATCCTGTATCATAAAGGCTCCAAAATCAGGAATTATGATCCGGTTATTACTCTCCAGCAATTCTTTAAGGTAGCTGCTTATCATTCGGCTATTAATTTTTATTTGTGTAAATTTATAATAAAATTTTATTTTACCACTTATAACATTCAATTAAACCTAAATTTGCAATGCCAATTAAAATTTATTTTGCCGGATCTATTAGAGGTGGGAGGGAATCAGCCGATGATTATTTAGCATTAATTTTCAATTTACAAAAATTTGGAACAGTGCTAACGGAACATATTGCTAATGATGCTCTTCTGGCGAATGAAAAAAACTTAACCGACCAACAAATCCATGATAGGGATTTAGAGTGGTTAAAACAATGCCATATTGTGGTGGCTGAAGTAACCCAACCATCGCTTGGAGTTGGGTACGAATTAGCTTATTCCATGTTTTTAAATAAACCTGTTCTGTGCTTATTCAATACAACTAAAGGAAGGCAGCTTTCAGCAATGATTTCGGGGCAAAAATATTTTAATGTTTTTAAGTATCAGGAAATAGGAAGTGTTATCAACGAATTGCAGCACTATTTTAATAATTTTGAAATCGAACAATCCACACATAATATTGTTAATAAGTAAATTTAAAAAATACAGTTATG
>DYQV01000630.1 GCA_020719105.1 Rikenella microfusus | reverse complement strand
CAGAAAAAAGAAACAATAAAAACAGAAGAATCCACGCACAAAACAGCACTTCCCGCAAAAAACGCACAAATCAAACGCTCGAATCTTTTTTTTGCGGGAAGAGCTGTTTTTTGCCGACACACCGCAAAATTTTGATACTTTTGTGAGAGTTTAATTTTGACTAAAAAAACAGTATAATATGGACGGAACAAGTCTGACACCAGAACAAGAGAAAATCAATGCTTTACGACAAATATTGCCTGAAGCTTTTAGTGAAGGAAAAATTGATTGGGAAAAACTAAAAGCTACGCTTGGTTCAACTATTAACTTTGAAAATGAACGCTATGTACTGAATTGGGCAGGAAAAAGCGACGCTTTTAAAGTGCTGCAAACTCCTACCACAAAAACATTGATTCCTTGTCCAGAAGAATCTCTCAAAAAAGATGGCTCACCCTATCAAAATGGTGAAACTTTTTTTACGGATGAAAACTCCCCCTTCGGGGGTAGGGGGGCTGACAATATCTTTATTGAAGGCGAGAACCTTGAAGTGCTGAAAGTGCTGCAAAAAAGCTACTTCGGAAAAGTAAAAATGATTTACATTGACCCGCCTTACAACACGGGAAATGACTCATTTATTTACCCCGACAAATTCTCGGAAACAAAAGACGAGTACCAACGGCGTGTAGGCGACAAAGACGAAGAAGGCTACATGACAAAAGACGGAATGTTCAAGAAAAATAGCAAAGAAAACGGGCAATACCACAGCAACTGGCTGAATATGATGATGCCACGACTTTATTTAGCCAAAAACCTTCTGCGACAAGATGGCGTAATGTTCGTTTCTATTGACGATAACGAAGTGCATAATTTGAGACTGCTAATGAATGAGATTTTTGGGGAAGAGAATTTTGTGGGACAATTTATCTGGAAAAAGAAACAAGGTGGTGGCAATGACTCTAATAATGTAGTTGTTGAACACGAATATATTTTGAGTTTCTCAAAGAGTTTTTGTGATATTAAGTTCAACTTAGATAAAAAATACAAGTTATCTGATGATTTATATCCGAATAAAGATGAGAATGGAGAATATGGATTAATTACACTTGATAAATCTTCTATTCAATTCAGTCAATCATTAGTTTTTGAAATAAAAGACAATGAAGGAAATGTTTACGTACCAAGAATTGTAAAAGGGAAACAATCGTGTTGGAGATGGGGAAAAAGGAAAGTAGAAGATGAATTTGATAAACTTGTATTCAAAGATGGGAAAGTTTATACAAAATATTACAGACCAGAAGGAATTACTCCTAAAAGTTTACTAATGGACGCTATCTATGGAAGAACTGAAACTGGAAACGATGATATTAAAAAACTGTTTAAAGATTTTAATCCTTTTAGCTATCCCAAACCAATAAATTTGGTTAGTCATTTCATTTCCATTGCAACTATTTCCAACGAAATTATTCTCGACTTCTTTGCAGGCAGCGGCACTACCGCCCACGCTGTTATGGACTTAAACAAAGCAGACGGAGGAAACCGCAAATATATATGTGTGCAACTTCCAGAACTCACAGACGAAAAAAGCGAAGCCTACAAAGCTGGTTACAAAACCATTGCCGAAATAAGCAAAGAACGTATCCGCAGAGCCTCCAAGAAAGTGAATGATGATTTA
>DYQV01000107.1 GCA_020719105.1 Rikenella microfusus | reverse complement strand
ATATTGAGGTGTAGCTTAATCGTCAGGATTATTAATGAATAATCCGGGTTAAATGGTAAAAAAAACTAGGCATTGAATTTGCAAGGTTCCTTCCTTTGATTAAAATAGAAAATAAAATTGATTACCTTTGAAGCAAAAATTAACCATGACAGAAACAACCGAAACCACTAATTTAAAAAATACAGTAGTTGAAGCAATTAAAGAGAAGAAAGGTAAAGAGATAATTGTTTTAGGTTTGACCGAACTGCAGCAATCTGTGGCTGATTTTTTTGTTATATGTCATGGCGATTCCAACACACAAGTTGATGCCATTGCAAGCAACATCGAACGACAAGCAAGAACCGAACTAAAGGAACACGTTATTCACAAAGAAGGATCTGAAAATTCACAATGGGTATTATTAGATTACGGCGATGTGGTGGTTCACGTGTTTCAAGAATCCTTCCGAAAGTTTTACAATTTGGAAGATTTATGGGCCGATGCAAATACTGAATTAATTAAAGAAGATTAATACAAACTAATCAATGAGCGAGAACATTCAAGACAAAAAAGATTTAGGAACGGGCCAAAAACCAGCTACTGATTCCAAAAGCAACGACAAAAAACCAAAATTTAATATTGCCTGGGTTTACGGGCTTATTGCTATTTCACTACTTAGCGTTTTCTTTTTCCAAACAGATTCCGGCCCTAAGGAAGTAACGTGGAATAAGTTTGAGAAAGAAATGCTCAAAGCGGGCGACGTGATGAAAATTGAAGTGGTGAATAACAAACGGGCTGAAATTTTCATTAAACCGGAGAAATTAAACAAGGATATATATAGTGAACTTAACACTTCAAAAAAGAATACAATGACCAAACAAGGTCCACAGTATTTTTTCACCATTGGATCGGTCGAGGCTTTTGAAAAGCGTATTGAAGAAGCACAGCAAGACTTCACTTACGATCAAAAAGTTGATGTCAGTTTTGTTGAACGCAACAACCACATCGATACCATCATTAATTGGTTAATTTTCCCTTTGCTTTTAATAGGAGTATGGCTTTTTATTTTTCGCCGCATGGCTGGTCCAAACGGTGCCGGAGGCCAGTTATTCAATATTGGAAAATCACGTGCCAAAATATTCGACAAAGAAACTGCTGAAGTAAAGGTTGACTTTAAAGATGTGGCTGGCCTAGAAGAAGCCAAAGTTGAAATAATGGAGATTGTTGACTTCTTGAAAAACCCGATAAAATATACTCAATTGGGCGGAAAAATTCCTAAAGGTGCTTTATTAGTGGGACCTCCGGGAACAGGAAAAACCTTGCTTGCTAAGGCGGTTGCTGGCGAAGCCCATGTACCATTCTTCTCCATGTCAGGTTCCGATTTTGTTGAAATGTTTGTAGGAGTTGGTGCATCAAGGGTGCGCGACCTGTTCAAGCAAGCAAAAGAAAAGGCACCTTGTATTATTTTTATTGACGAAATTGATGCCATTGGGCGCGCCCGGGGTAAAAATCCAAATTGGGGTGCCAACGATGAACGTGAAAATACACTGAACCAATTGTTAACCGAAATGGATGGCTTTGGAACAAACAGTGGAGTTATCATATTAGCAGCCACTAACCGAGCTGACATTCTCGATAGAGCATTGCTTAGAGCAGGTCGTTTTGACCGTCAAATTCATGTGGAATTACCCGACTTAAACGAACGGAAAGATATTTTCAAAGTACATCTGCGCCCGCTTCAAAAATTGGGCACCGATGTTCATCCGGAATTTCTTGCTAAACAAACCCCTGGTTTCAGTGGTGCCGATATTGCCAATGTTACTAACGAAGCTGCATTAATTGCCGCCCGTAAAGAAAAACAATTAGTTGAAAAGCAAGATTTCCTAGATGCTATTGATCGAATTGTTGGTGGGCTTGAAAAGAAAAATAAGATCATCTCATTCGACGAGAAAAAAACAATTGCTTACCACGAAGCAGGTCACGCTACTGTGAGTTGGATTTTGGAACATGCCAATCCATTAATTAAAGTGACCATTGTTCCTCGCGGTCAGGCATTAGGCGCTGCCTGGTATTTGCCTGAAGAACGACAGCTTACTACCAAGGAACAAATGTTAGATGAAATGTGTGCTATTTTAGGAGGACGTGCCGCTGAAGAATTATTCTTTGGTAAAATTTCCACCGGTGCTTTAAACGACCTTGAAAAGGTAACCAAACAAGCGTATGCCATGGTATCCTATTTTGGAATGAGCGAACGGATTGGAAATGTGAGTTTTTACGATTCGTCAGGTCAAAATGAATATTCTTTTGGTAAACCATATAGTGAAGACACCGCCAGAGCCATTGACGAAGAAACCAAAAGTATTATTGAAAAAGCCTATATTAGAGCCAAAGAACTACTCAAAAAGCTTAAAGTTCAACACAATGCATTAGGAGAATTGTTGTTAGAAAAAGAAGTGCTTTTTTCAGAAGATTTAGAACGCATTCTTGGACCACGTCCTAATGGAAAAACACCTCATTCTGAAGATGAAAGTATGGTTCAAAAAGCTCCAATGGCTGAGGTTGAGTCCGAGCCAAAAGTTGAGAAGGAAGAAAATCCTAACTAATGAATTAAAACTTAGATGGAATCCAATTGGACCAATATTTTTACCACAAGCAAGCTATATATAGCCGAAATGGGGAAAGCTATTCTTGAAGATAATGATATTGAAGTAATAGTAATGAACAAACAGGATTCTTTTTATTTAATTGGTGATATTGAAATTTATGTAAAGCCCGAAGATGTTATTCGGGCTAAATTTTTAATAAACGACCTATAACTATGAATAATTTTTGGCAGCGTAGCATTACAGGAGTTTTATTTGTTACGGTTCTTGTAATTTCCATCCTTTTTAACTACAATTCATTCGCTGCACTTTTCTTGATAATTGAAATTCTTGCTTTACGCGAATTTTATATATTATCAAGTAAGAGCCATTCAATTCCACAAAAATATTACGGTAGTATTTTAGGCGGATTAACTTTTGCATCAGGGTATTTTTGGCAACTAATTGATTGGGGATTTTATCTCACCCTTTTAATAATTCCGCTCTTCTCTTTTATATTTATTTTTGAATTGTACCGAAATAAAAAACATCCCTTGCTAAACATCGCAACTACTTTATTAGGAATTTTCTACATTTCAGTTCCATTAACTCTATTAAACCACATAGCCTTTTTAAATGGAGAATACAATGGAAAAATTGTTTTAGGTGTTTTCATTTTGATTTGGTTAGCTGATACCGGAGCTTATATTTTTGGGGTTTCGTTTGGAAAACATAAGCTGTTTGAGCGCATTTCTCCAAAGAAAACATGGGAAGGTATTTTCGGTGGTCTATTAGTATCCGTTGCCGGAGCATTTTTTCTTACAAAGTATTTCTACATTTTCCCTTTAGAAGTATGGGTTATAATTGCTTTAATCATTGTATTTTTTGGTACCCTGGGTGATTTAGTAGAATCAATGTTTAAACGCAGTCTTTCGATAAAGGATTCAGGAAATATTCTGCCTGGACATGGTGGAATTTTAGATCGTTTTGATAGTTTGCTATTTGTAATTCCTGTTATTTTTACATATTTGTATTTTTTTGTTAGATAATTAATTTTGTAGGTTAAATTTAAACTTATGAGAACACACAAAGCTGGTTTTAGCGTAATTACTGTTGTCATCTTATTGTTCACCGTTATAATGGCTGTCTTAGTTTATACTGCATCCATTGCAGTTATTAATATATCGGGATTCATTTTTATTGCCTTATTGATATTCATTTTCCGCTTTTTCCGTTTTCCAAATCGCACCATTCAATTCAATCAAAATCAAGTAATTTCACCTGCCGATGGAACTATTGTTGTAATTGAAGAAGTGGAAGAAACAGAATTTATAAAAGAAAAAAGAATCCAAATTTCAATTTTCATGTCTGTCTGGAATGTGCATATTAATTGGTTTCCTGTAATAGGAACTGTTATACAATCTATACATTTTAACGGCAGATTCATGGCTGCCAGACTACCCAAATCATCCCACGAAAATGAACGTTCCGTAGTTGTTATTGAAACTGAAAATGCGGGTAAAGTGATGGTAAAGCAAATTGCTGGAGCTGTAGCCCGCCGGATTATTACCTATGCCAAGCCGGAACAAACAATAATAGCAGGCGACCAATTAGGTTTTATCCGGTTTGGTTCGCGAGTTGATGTTTTGTTACCTGTTGGCTCAAAAATTCATGTTAACTTAAATCAGAAAGTAACCGGTGGATTAACACTATTGGCCGATTTACCCCAATAAATGAATAATCCCATTTGGACTGCTTTTAAATAGAAAAAAAAAGTAGCAAATGGTATCATTATATTCATTGATAAGTATAAATTTGTGGCATTATTAATAATCAAAATTGTTTGATATGGCTTATAAAATTTCTGAAGACTGTATAGCTTGTGGGACTTGTATTGCAGAATGTCCTGTTGAAGCTATCTCTGAAGGTGACATCTATGTAATTGACGCAAATACTTGTACCGATTGCGGTACTTGCGCAGAGGTTTGCCCAGTAGAGGCGATTTCACCAGCATAGTAACTTTTTTTTTCAAAATTTAAAGCCCATAACATTTGGGCTTTTATTTTTTTATTTCGTTGTAAATACAAGATTAAATTCCAAGTAACTAATTGATTTAATATATATTTGTGAAACATATGGATTTCCAAATAGTTATCAGGAAACATGATTTTTAGCAAAAAATATACCCCGCGTTGGATTGTTTTCTCAATTGATGTTTTAATATCAGTCGCTAGCATTAGCATTGCATACCTTCTTCGTTTCAATTTTCAAATACCAGACACTAATGTAGCCTCACTTTTCTTTATTATTCCTTTTGTTACTCTTATTCGCATTATAAGTTTTTTAATAGGTAAAACTTATGCGGGTATAGTTCGATATACAGGAATGAAAGATTCACAACGAATTTTTATAACGCTATTCTTTGGAAGCTTATTTATTGTATTAAGTAATTTTGTTAGTTATTTTTATATAACTAAGGCATTTATAGTGCCTCTTTCAATAGTTATTATTGACTTTTTAACTACTGTTTTTTTCATGACATCGCTACGTTGGTTAGCAAAATCTATATTTTACGAGCTCCAAACCTCATCCATGCAATTGAAAAAAGCGGTGATTTATGGTACAGGATCAGCTGCAATTGTAGCAAAACAGACTTTGGAACAAGATATTGAATCGCGATATAAAGTAGTGGCTTTTTTTGATGATGTATCAAAACGAAGTCAAAAACAGTTAGGAGGAGCTAATATTTACCCCATTTCCACTATAGAATCCATCATTTCTGATGAAAATATTGAATACATGATTCTTGCTAAACCGTTCCATACGGTGGAAGAAAAAACCAACCTTATAGAATTATGCTTAACCAATAATGTAAGCGTTTTATCGGTCCCCAGTGTAGATAGTTGGATTAATGGAGAATTGAGCTCAAAACAGATAAGGCAGATAAAAATTGAAGAACTACTAGAACGCGCTCCAATTAAATTAGATATTGGGGGTATTGAAAAGCAGATAAAAGGGAAAGTAGTTATGATTACTGGGGCGGCTGGATCCATTGGAAGCGAAATGGTTCGTCAATTAATTCGGTTTGAGCCTAAAAATTTGATTCTATTTGATCAGGCTGAAACTCCCATGTATGATATTGAAATGGAATTACATGAGTATAAACAAAAAATAAATTTTCAACCCATAATTGGTGATATAGCTGATCAATCAAGAGTTGAAGAGGTATTTAAGAAATATGCGCCGGAAATTGTATATCATGCAGCCGCATACAAGCATGTTCCTATGATGGAAGGTAATCCCCCTGAAGCTATTAAAACCAATGTTTTTGGCACTCGCACCATTGCTGACCTTTCAGTTAAATATGGCGTAAAAAAGTTTGTGATGGTTTCAACGGATAAAGCGGTAAATCCAACCAATGTGATGGGAGCTTCCAAGCGTTTAGCGGAAATATATATTCAATCCTTAAACAGTACTACCGACACATCCTTTATAACAACACGGTTTGGAAATGTGCTGGGTTCAAATGGTAGCGTTATTCCAAGATTCCGGAAACAAATTGAAGAAGGAGGACCAATTACCGTTACCCATCCCCAGATAACCCGTTATTTTATGACTATACCTGAAGCGTGTCAGTTGGTTTTAGAAGCTGGTGCTATGGGTTCAGGAGGCGAAATATTTATATTTGATATGGGGAAATCAGTAAAGATTGTTGACTTGGCAAAAAAGATGATAAAACTTTCAGGACTTCAATTGGGAAAAGATATTCAGATTAACTTTACCGGATTGCGGCCTGGCGAGAAATTGTATGAAGAATTATTGGCTGATAAAGAAAATACTATTCCCACGCATCATGCACAAATTATGATTGCAAAAGTACGGAAATATCCCTACATCGAAGTAAAAGAGCAAATACAGGAATTAATTGACGTACTTGCTGACCAAAACAATATGAGTATTGTAAATCAAATGAAAAAGATAATTCCGGAATTTATCAGCCAAAATTCAATCTACGAACAATTGGATAAACCTTTGGTGAATTAGTCCGCTATTCAGAAGTCACATTGCTACCTTTAAATCACTAAACAAACCTTTCGAAGGATTATAAGTACAAGTTTATGAGACCTTTTGGAAGGTTAAATAAAACAGATTTTTTTGCGGTCTGCACTTCTTTTATAAAATCAGCATGCATCGGAACCAACAATTCTTTGTTTCCCTTTAATATTACAATAAGTGGGTTCGTTGGGTTTTCTATAATATCAATAATTTCACCTAATTCTCCTTCTGTAACATCCGATGCCATAAAACCAATGAGCAGATGTGGTTTTAACGCAAATTCAGCTTCATTCAATTCAATGTTTTTTAGTGGCAAATAAACGGAGCACCCAACCATATTTTTAGCTACCGATTCAGAATCAGTCCACATAAACTTAATCCGAAACCGTTCATTACTTATGGCTACCCAGTTGTCAATAAAAAAAGGAACCAGCAATCCCTCTATTTCAAGAAATGCTGATTCCTCAATGTTTTCAATTATGTCAGGATTGTTTGTATCAAGAACTACTTCGCCATGAATTCCATGTACTTTAACAATAGTTCCTATCAGCAAGCAATCCTCTTTTTGCATGCAATCGGTTTATTCTTCAGTAGTTTCCTCTGCGGCAGGAGCTTCAGTCTCCGTTTCTTCTACTTCAGGTTCGTCAGCTTTACTGGCAGCTTTTGCTGCAGCTTTAGCCGCTTCGGCATTCTTTTCAGCAATTGCTTGTGCACGGTCGGTGCTTACTTTTTTCTCAGCAGCTAACTTACTTTTTTCAGTGCTGTGTTTGTCAGATTTTAACTTATCAACTTTTGCCTGAATTTTGTTTGAGTTTTCAACCAACCATTTGCTGAATTTTTCTTCAGCAGCATTTTCGTCGAATGCTCCTTTTTTCACCCCGTCTAAAAGGTGTTTTTTCATCAGTACTCCCTTGTACGATAAAATTGCTCTGGTGGTGTCAGATGGCTGCGCACCATTTTGAAGCCAATACAATGCCCGTTCGAAGTTAAGTTCAATAGTAGCAGGATTAGTGTTTGGGTTGTAATTTCCCAATCTCTCTATGAACTTACCATCGCGTGGTGCCCTGCTATCGGCTGCAACAATATGGTAGTAAGCGTTACGTTTTCTACCATGCCGTGCTAATCGGATTCTTAAAGGCATAATTTAATTTTTAATTGTTACTAATAATTTTAGCGGCTGCAAATATAGAACTTATTTTCTAAGTTTTACGAATTTGGATGGCTTTTTTATTCAAGGTAGATTCAACCAGCAAATGCAATTTTTTGGTTTATAAAATTATAAAAAATATTGACCGGTTTTTCAAATCCAAGATATTCTCTGTTTTTTTTGCATCTTTGATTACGCTCTCCGCAAATAGTCAAATTACCAAACTCTCCGATGCAACCATAGCTAAGGAATTGTAACAAATTAAACTTTACGTTTCTGGCTTTATAGTGTAATTCCA
>DYQV01000629.1 GCA_020719105.1 Rikenella microfusus | reverse complement strand
AATGTAAACATACAAAAACATGTTTTTTACCATATTTATTGGCAAAAACTTGTGGGTAAATTAAACATTTATAATACTTTTGCAGCCAATAAAAAAAGTGTTATTAAATATAAATTTAGCCTCTTTTGTATGCAGAAATTGACAAAAATTGTAGCCACTATTTCCGATCGTAAATGTGATGTAGAATTCCTTGAAAAGCTATTTCATGAAGGGATGAATGTGGTTCGGCTGAATACAGCCCATCAGAGTCATGAGGACACATTACGGGTTATTCAAAACGTACGTAAAGTTTCAGATAAAATTGCATTATTACTTGATACCAAAGGTCCTGAAATACGAACTACAAGTGTTAAAAATGCTATTCCGGTGGATGAAGGTGATATTATAAAACTCAAAGGAGCCCCCGAATTAGAATCAACCCGTGAGATGGTTTGTGTAAATTATGCAAATATAGTTGCGGATGTACCTGTTGGAAGTTTTATCCTTATTGATGATGGGGAGTTGGAAATGGAGGTTGTCGATAAAAACTTGGAATTCTTAATTTGTAAAATTAAAAATACAGGAATAATTGATGGAAAGAAGAGTGTAAATATTCCATCAGTTTCCATAAAACTCCCTTCGTTATCAGAAAAAGATAGAGAATATGTGCTTTTTGCCATTGAAAATAATCTAGATTTTATTGCCCATTCTTTTGTCAGGAATAAAGAAGATGTGTTGGCCATTCAAGAAATATTGGATCAGCATCAAAGTGAAATTAAAATAATTGCAAAGATTGAAAACCAAGATGGAATTGATAATATAGATGAAATACTTGATTACGCCTATGGTATTATGATTGCCCGGGGAGATTTAGCTATTGAAATTCCTCGTGAAAAGATTCCTTTTGTTCAGAAGCAGATTATTAAAAAATGTGCAAGGCGAAGGAAACCGGTAATTGTTGCTACCCAAATGTTGCATTCAATGATTAAAAATCCAAGACCTACCCGTGCTGAAGTTACGGATATTGCTACCGCTATTTTTGATGGCACCGATGCCATTATGTTGAGCGGTGAGACGGCTTACGGTAATTATCCGGTTGAAGCGGTTCAAACAATGACCCGTATAGCTTTGCAGGTAGAAAAAGATAAAGAACCTTTTGTTGATTGGGGGTATGAAGTTTTAACCGATGAAGTATCGGCCTACTTGAGTAAAGCTGCAGTAAAATCGGCCGTACGAATGAATGCAAAAGCTATTATTGCTGACACAACTTCCGGAAGAACCGTGAGGAACGTAACCGGGTTCCGTGGAAAAGTTGCCATATTTGCTATGGTTTATCAGGAACGCACCATGCGTGAATTGTCGCTATCTTATGGTGTTTATGCCAATCATTTAAAACCGTTTAATACCACGGATGAATTTTTAAGTTATTCTTCAAATATGTTGATTAAGCATAAAGATTTGGATGCAAATGATATAGTGGTGGTATTGGCAGGAAGTTTTGGTAAAAAGAAGGGTGCCAATTTTATACAAATCTTACCATTGCACGATTTGCTCAAAAGAAATAAGTAATTTCGTTTGTATTTTTTGAACCTTATATAACTATAATATTGAAAGACCTGGTTTACCGGGTCTTTCTTTTTAAACGTATATTGAGATTATTGCTATTTTTAATGTTCTT
>DYQV01000628.1 GCA_020719105.1 Rikenella microfusus | reverse complement strand
CATTTGCAGCCGGGCGGCTGCTTCCTGTCCGTTATTGGCAAATTCAATGATTTTATCCCTGCGGTCGGCAAATATTTTATCAATCTCGGCCCGGCGTATGTATCGGAACACCTTGGCATCGGGCTCGTTGGTAACTACAATGCGCTCGGTATTTTTTAAGGTGGCATTGCTATAAGTGTTTATTACCGAATTAAACTGTTCGGTAAATTCTGTCCCTTTTTCCTGTTTCAGCAGCTCAAAACTGCTTTCAACCTGGGCCGAAACCTGGTTTATGAGCATGGCCAATGCTTCCTGGTCGGCTTTTTTTAACGTGGTTCCATTGCCTTCGCCCCAAATATAAGCTTGCCTTTCGGCTTTTATCTGTTCAATGGACTGGGCATTTGAGCTTGTTACCAAAAAAAAAGTTGCCGCTATAAATAGTAGTGTTTTCATGGGTTTTATTTTGTTAATCAAAAGTAGTAAAAAATGTCTGAACTATGATTTATTTGATTTGGATGATTACTTTGATTAAAAAATTAAATATTGAGTCCCCTCCAAACAGTTAAAGGCTAACTTTTAGTCATCCGATGAATCTGCAATTAGCTGATTACCTGATTACAATTAATGGAAATTTTTGCAAAAACATTCATCGGATGACTTTTTGGTGTGGACTCATCTATAAAGGTATTTTTCATCCAAAAAATTATTTATTTTTTTATCAAGCGTCCAAAGCAATGAGTTGGATTCGATTGCCGCCACAATCAAACAAGCATCCACTAAGCCAATTCCTTTGGATATCAGCTTGTTTTCGAATGAATACATTCCGGCTTTTTCAAACAAGCCCATAATTTCAATTTTTGGAACATATTGAATATGGGTTTTGATAAAATTTACCTCTTTTTGGTTTAAAGCGCCCTGTAAAATTTCACCAATAATAGGGTCAATAATTTTAACACTTAATGTGCTCAAATACATTTGAACCTCTTTAAAATAGGGTTCATTGCCTTTAAAGTATTCAAACCAAACCGATGAATCGACTATAATATCCATTATAACCGGTTTATTTCCCTAATTTCATCGGCTGTATGTTTAAACTGCAAAGGGCTTTTGGTTATTGACTCACCCATTTTCTTTAGCTTTTCGATGGAAATATAGGCATTAAGGGCAATTATCATTGCCTCGGTAATGTTCTTGGCATTTGAGAGGGTTTGAGTCTCTTTAACCAGCTCATCGGGTATTAATGCGGTTACTTTCATGTTTATACTATTTATAGTTACACAAATATACGATGTATTATCGTATCGGTAAAGAATATTTTTTTTAATCAAAGGGTTTTATTTAACTTTTCCCACTGCAGGCGCTGCAAGTTGTATGGCATGGAAAGCGGAGCGCTCCGCTTAAGCGAGACAGGCTGCTCCGCTGTAAAACTTTTCTCGCAGCAGGCGCTGCGAGTTCCTTTAACGCTGCAAGTTCCAATGCAGGCATGGATCGCCGACATGCCTTAGGCTGTCGGTACTATGCAAAAATACCGGCCGGGAGGCCGGCGATACAATTCCGCCCGGCTTTCGGCAATACTTATTAACAAAGTGGGGACAATTAACTATTCAGCTATGGGTAAATAGGCCACACGAGGGCACTCGTGCGGCAGCGGGGGCAGTCATGGATCGCCGACATGCCT
>DYQV01000106.1 GCA_020719105.1 Rikenella microfusus | reverse complement strand
TTAACCCTGTTTGTTTATTCTGGAACCTGAATTTGTAAGTTTCAGTATTTTCTAACAAAACAATAAATAGACCGGAATTTTTTCATTTAGCAGAAACGTTAATTGAAGGTAACTAAAAAAAACAGAAAAGTATGAAAATAAGGCTATGGCTGAGCATAAGGGTATTATTCTTAGTAATTATTTCCACGGGGGTTATTTTTTATACCACACTACTAATTATTGGCCAAAATTTTAAAAAGAATGCTTTTAAAGAGACCATGCAAGTGAATGATAACAATGTAAGCAAATACAGCTCCATTGTTAAAACGGCTATCGAAAAAGACTTTAATCTTATCAGGGCTTATGCTCAAATTGCCGAAAGCAAAGGAGTAGAAAACTTTGACAAAAACAGACCTTTTTGTAATGAAATTCTTTCTGGTTTAGCAGCTAAAAATACAAATTTTACCGCAGTATGGGATACTTGGGAATTGCGTTTTACCAATGAAAAATGGAATAAAACACACGGACGTATTTCTCGGTCGTTTTATCGAACAGCCGATGGACAAATTGCAATTAAATTAGACTCGTTGGATATTGAAGGAGATAACCTTGAAAGTATGTATTACAGGTACAAACTGGTTTCTGAAGAAGCGATTACCAATCCTTATGTATATTCCTACACAGGAGAAAGAAAGGATGAAATATTGGAATCGAGCATTGTGGTTCCCTTAACGATAAATAATGAATTTGCCGGTTTGGCCGGTATCGATTTATCACTGGAACATTTTCAAAAAATGATTGACACCTTAAATCGGGCACAGGATTTTCGAGTAGTGCTTTTTTCGTTTAATGGCGATATAATAGCTCATTCGGATAAAAACCTGATTGGGAAAAGTATTGTAGTTGCCGATACTTTTTTAACCAGTAGGTACAACATGCTCGATAGGATTCAGTCCGGTAAAGCCTCCCATTTTATTATTAAAGATGCTTTTGGAAATGACAGTTCGTACTTCACTCTTTCCTCATTCACTATCGGAAATACAAATACTCCTTGGGCAATGCTTATAGAAGCCCCATTGCAAAAAATTGAAACTCAGGTTGATTCTGTAAAGGCAACGCTTAATACCGTTGTGATTGCAGGTTTAATTATTTTATTGCTAATAACAGCCGTCTTTACCATGTTCTTGGTTCTTCCGCTCATAAAAACAAAAAGAATTCTTAAGAAATTAGCCGATGGCAATGTGGAAGAGATTCAAAAATTGAATATCAATTCTGCAGATGAAATTGGAGATATGGCCAATTCAGTAAATACAGTTATTGAAGGAATGAACCGGGTAACCCTTTATGCCGAAAAAATTGGTGAGGGAAACTATAATTTTGAGTTTACTCAACTCAGTAAAAAAGATATGTTGGGCAATGCTATTATTGAAATGAGCAATAGCTTAAAAAAAGCCAAAGAGGAGGAAAGTCAGCGAATTGAAGAAGAAAGGCAACTAGAATGGGCTTCGCAGGGTATAAATGTATTCAACAAAATATTGCGCATCGACAATCAGAATCTGGAATTGCTCACGTATGAAATAATTAAAACACTGGTTGTTTATCTTGAAACACACATGGGCGGTATTTATCTTAAAAACAGCTTGGATGAAAAAGAACTGGAACTTATTTCATTCATTGGGTTTAGTAAAGAGAAATATGAGCAACGCTTTGTAAAAATTGGTGAAGGTGAGGTAGGTCGCTGCGCGTTAGAAATGGAAACCATTTTTATGAATGATATACCGATAGTATTTACGTTGGTTACCAGTGGTTTAGGACGATCAATTCCCTCATCTGTATTATTAGTACCCTTAATTAGTAACCGGGAATTAGTTGGAGTTTTAGAATTGGAATCGTTAAAGGAAATTAAAAGGTATCAAATCAATTTTGTGGAACGACTGGCTGAAAATATAGCCTCTACGGTGTCTGCAGTAAAAAACAATGTGCGAACTGCGCAACTGCTTGATCAGGCTCAAAAACAAGCAGAAGAATTGGAACAGCAAGAAGAAGAAATCCGCCAAACAATGGAGGAAATGCAAGCTGCCCAAGAAGAAGCACACAAGCGGGAAGAAGAATTATCGGCGTTAATTAAAGGTTTTAGTGCTATGATGCCGATAATTGATTACGATTTAAAAGGTCGCGTTATTAATGTAAATGAAAATTATCTGAAAATTTATAAAGCACGAAAATCACAACTACTTGGCAAACAGCATAAAGCTGATTTGTTCATGAACGAATCGGAATTGCAAAAACATCAGGAGTTTTGGGAAAGACTAACTGAGGGCAAAGATCAGGAATTGGTTGAATACGTCAAATCGGGTAAAGAAGACTATTGGCTTGTTGAGAAATACATCCCAATAAAAGACAAATATGGATTAGTACATAAAATTATTTGCATTGGTATTGATATTACGGAACTTAAAAAGACGGAAAGTAAAATAAAACAAATACAAGAAGGAACGCTGAATCTTAAAACAGGGGAGAAGCAAGAGCCTAAAGCAAAAGTTGCTCCAATAATTGATTTAAATCAAGAACTTACCATTGTTGATTTAACGTATTTGAAAATGGTATATAAAAGAGATTCACATAAGATATACAATATACTAAAACTTTATTACGATACCTTGCCGGCCCAAGTGGATGAGGTTAATAAACTGGCTAAAGATAGAGAATACGCAAAATTAAAATCACGGATAAATAGCTTAAAAACAAAAATGAGTTATTTAGGTCTAAAACAAATCTACAACAGTTTAGGAACAATCGAAAAACTTATTGTGGAGCAAAAAAATTTGACTGAAATATCTACTATGCTAAAGACCATATCGAATTATTGGTCGATTGCACAACAGGAACTTAAAAAAATATTGCGGTTACCGAATTAACCCATCGTGATGAAAAGCGATTAAATTTTAACTGTTGAATTGTAATTTAAGAGGTAACGTTCAATTTGAAAAAAATATCGACCCATGAAAATGAAGCTTAAGATTAATGGCAAAATGTTATTTTTTGTGCTTGGAACCACAATTCTGGTGTTTGTTGCCGCAATGGTTTATATTTCGCTTACCCTGCGCAATTTTTCAACGGAAAATTCACAAAAAATACTGCAGGCAAAAACTATTGAAATAGCGAACCAAACCGAACAAAAGCTAATTTCCTATTTGAATGTGGCTCAAGTGTTAGCCGATGCTTTTTCGCAGTACGATAAAATTCCTGAAGCGGATCGCAGAGCTACTTTGTCAAAAATATTGGAAGATGTTTTGAAGAAGAACGATGACTTTTTATCGGTTTGGGCTATTTGCGAAGCAAACAGTATCGATAATTTGGACTCAAAGTATAGTAACCAAGAGGGAAGTACGATTTTAGGTAATTTTCGTTACGTTTATTATAGAGAGAATGGAAAAGTTCAGTTAAGCAATTACATAGAGCAAAATCCAACGGAAGTTTTTAGTGGGAAAGTTTATACCCGGGTAAAAAATGATCCAGTTTTTACTGTTGTGGAGCCTTATTATTATTCATACAATAATAACGATGATTCCATTCTGCAAACCAATTTGGTTTTTCCAATCATTAATGAGAACCGTTTTATAGGAGTGGTTGGTATTGATGCCCCCATGTCGAAAATGCAGAAACTATTTTCGCAGATGAAACCTATGGACGAAGGTAGGGTTTATATTCTTACTCACGAAGGAAATTTTCTCGCCCACCCGGATTCACTATTTTTAGGATTGCCTTTTTCAGTTTATGCCCCTGAAATTGAAAACGGGTTTAATGTGTCAGAATCTGTTTTAGAAGGGAAAAACATCCACTTTATTGCCAATGAACCACAAACGGGGAATAAAAGTATGTTTTATTTAAAACCCCTGAACATAGGACAAAGTAAAACTCCTTGGTCGCTTGGTATTTCAGTTCCAATATCGAAACTTTATGAGGGAACAAACCGAACCTTTACATTTGCTTTATTTATTGGGCTCATAGGATTAATTATTATTTCTTTTATAATTATGGGTATTTCAAATTCCATTACAAAACCCTTACTAAAAGCCACCCAACAATTGCAATTAATTGCAAAAGGAGAAATTCAGAATATTGAAGTGGTAGCCACTTCGCCAATAAAAGATGAAATAAGTGATATGACTGAGGCAATGTTTGTTTTAACCGATGGTCTAAAGGCGGCAACATATTTTGCTCAGGAAATTGGCAAAGGGCGACTCGATGTGCATTATGAGATGTTAAGTGAGAGCGATTTGCTTGGTAAATCGCTGTTGACCATGCAGGAAAGACTTATTAATGCCCATTCTGAGGAAGAAAAAAAGAGGATTGAAGATGAAAAACGGAATTGGGTTACTCATGGGTTGGCCAGTTTTGGTGAAATTATCCGGCAGCATAACGATGACATGAGTAAATTCACCTTTAATGTGACAAAAAGCCTAATTGAATATCTCAATGCGGCCCAAGGAGCCATGTTTATAAGCCAGCAAATTGGAAACGAATTTAACGAACAGGTTGAATTTGAGTTGAAAACAGCCATTGCCTATGGCAAGCAAGTAATGTTAACAAAAACAGTTCTTTCAGGGCAGGAATTACTTGGAAGAGCCGTTGAAGAGAATAAAACAATTTTTCTGGAGGATATTCCAGCCAGTTATGTAATGCTGTCGCCCGGAATGCAAGAAAAAGAAAGGCCCCGTAACCTGTTAATTATTCCAATAAGAATTAATGATGTGCCGTTAGGTATTTTTGAATTATTGTCATACCATCGTTTTGAGCCCCATCAAATTGAATTTGTTGAAAAGTTGAGCGAAAACATAGCCTCAGTAATATCAAGTGTTAATACAACCGTGCGCACCACTAAATTATTAGAGCAGTCGCAGGAGCAAGCTGATATTTTGGCGCAGCATGAAGAGGAGATGAGACAAAATCTGGAAGAGATGCAGGCCACTCAGGAAGAGTCAGCAAAAAGGGAAGAAACCCTAAATTCCTACATTAAAGGAATGAAGTCAAGTATAATGCTGGCTGAACTTGATATGGATGGAAGGATTATTGACTTAAGTATTCCAATGAGCTCTGTGTATGGAGCTAATCTTGAAAATTTGCGCGGTAAATATTACGATGCGGTTATTACTCAGGATAATGATTCCCGAAAGGAGTTTACAGAGTTTTGGACAAAAATGGTTCAAAATGGATACGGCAAACGCAAACAATTTATCAATTTACGAAATAAGGAGACTTGGTTAGTTGAAACCTACAAAGTAATACATCGCGACCGTATGCAACCCATAGTTATTTTAATGGCGGTTGATCGTACTAAGGAAAAAGAAATGGAAGAAAAACTGGCAACTGAAATGCGTGCCATTAAATAACAACTTTTTATACTTTGAGTTGAGAATATAGTATTAGCCCGCTTTATTCATACCTGAGCACAGCGAAAGGTATGAATGTGCGATGGGTGTTGGGTAGCAAAGCGGGAACCGAACAAAGTGAGCTCACGCAAGTAAACCCCTCCCGATTTTACATCGGGATAGCTACACCCAAAATTGGGATTATTTTTTCTCCCAATATTGAGGTGTAGCTAAATCGTCAGGATTATTAATGAATAATCCGGGTTAGGACAAAACAACTGTATTATTCTCAAAACGGGATAAGTTATCGCAGATCTATTTTAAATTTTTACCACAGAATCTGCTTTCAATGCATGATTGAGTCAAAATTAGAAATTCAATGCGGAGAGCCTTAATGCGAAATCTTACTTGGTATTCGTGTTTTATGAATAATTTTTGTGGATTGAATCCATTGCGATACAGTATTAAATATGCCTTGCGGTCCATAACCGCAAAGCGCCTGCAATTCTTCAGGAGTTCCTTGTTCAACAAAAATATCGGGAATTCCCAATCGTTTCAAAGGTACCGAATAGGAGTTCTCTGACATGAATTCCAGTATGGCACTGCCAAAACCGCCCATCAATGTTCCATCTTCAATGGTAATTACTTTATCAAAGGTTTTAAAAATTTCATGCAGCAAATCTTCATCCAGTGGCTTTACAAAACGCATATCGTAATGGGCATAATCAATTCCAGCCACTTGAAGTTCTTTGGCAATTTGTAGCACAAAAAGCCCTGTGTTTCCTATGGTTAGAATGGCAATATCTTTACCCTGGCGCAAAGTCCGGGCTTTGCCAATCTCTAGTTTTTCAAACGGTTTTTTCCAGTCGGTTGTATTTCCACGTCCACGCGGATACCGGATTGAGATGGGACCCATGTTGTTTTGTTGTGCCGTAAACATTATGTTACGCAGCTCTATTTCATCCATGGGAGCAGCCACAACCATATTAGGGACACACCGCATATAAGCAATATCATAAGCCCCATGGTGCGTAGGGCCATCGGCGCCCACCAACCCACCGCGGTCGAGGCAAAAAACCACATTCAGTCGTTGCAACGCCACATCGTGTATCACTTGATCGTAGGCCCGTTGCATAAAAGTGGAATAGATGTTGCAATACGGCACAAGGCCTTGTGCCGCCATTCCGGCTGAGAAAGTTACAGCATGTTGCTCTGCAATCCCAACATCAAAAGTGCGGTCGGGTAATGCCTCCATCATTATGTTTAAACTGCAACCCGAAGGCATAGCCGGTGTTATGCCCACAATTTTCTCGTTTAGTAGAGCCAATTCTAACAACGTTTCGCCAAACACATCCTGAAACCGGGGTGGAATGGGTTTGTCAGTTTTACTGATAATCAATTCACCGGTTTCTTTATCGAACGGTCCGGGTGCATGCCAAGTAGTTTGGTTGAGTTCAGCTTGTTTGAATCCTTTCCCCTTAATGGTTTTAATATGAAGCAATTTGGGTCCCGGAATTTTTTTCAGGTCCTCGAGTACCTTAGTCAGGTAAACCACATCGTGGCCATCTACCGGTCCAAAATACCGAAAATTCATCGATTCAAAAAAATTGCCCTGCTTCATTAAAATGGCCTTTATGCCATGGTCAATTTTTTGAATCAATGCTTGGGTGTTGGGACCAAAACGGTTCATCTTACCCAAAATATTCCACACATCGTCTTTTAATTTATTGTAGGCATGCGAGGTGGCAATGTCAACCAGGTATTCTTTAAAGGCTCCCACGTTGGGGTCAATGGCCATGTCGTTATCGTTGAGTATTACCAGCAAGTTGGCTTTTTGTACTCCGGCATTGTTTAACCCTTCAAAAGCCAGACCTCCGGTTAACGCGCCATCGCCAATAACGGCTACTACATGCCGCTCGGGTTCTTTTTTAAGTTTCGATGCCACGGCTAATCCCAATGCCGCCGAAATGGAAGTGGAAGAATGTCCCACCCCAAACGGATCGTAAACACTTTCGAACCGGTTCGGAAAGCCGCTGATTCCATTTAATCGGCGGTTGGTATGAAAACGGTCGCGGCGGCCGGTTAATATTTTGTGTCCGTAAGCCTGATGGCCCACATCCCATACAATTTGATCGTAAGGTGTGTTGTAAGCATAATGCAAGGCAACCGATAATTCCACCACACCAAGGCTTGCCCCAAAATGGCCTGGATGCTCGCAAACCACGTCAATAATATACTGACGCAATTCATTGCACAAAGGAATCAAATCGAGACTCGAAAGCTTCTTTAAATCGTCCGGTGAATTGATGGTGGAAAGCAATTTCCCTGCTGCCTGTTTCATACCCTGCTCAAACAAATAAGAGTACAAATATAAAAATTATTGTAACTACTCACCTCCCAAAAACTAAAACAATCCGCCAATTGGCGGACAATACCAAATAAACAATTATCAATATTCAAGTAATCGGATTTGCACCATTCTTGTTTAACCCGATTCTTTAGGTATCGATTTTCATTTTTTGTAACGATACAGGTATTTGAAATAAAAGGAATAGCCACAGATTCACAGATTTAAAAATTTCCAAATTGATGACAAGAATTACTCAGATTATTTGCTTTGCGAATAAAATTGAGCGAAGCGAACGATCTGAGTAAATTATTTTTTTGATTTAATCTGTGAATCTGTGGCATTTTTAATCGTATTTTTTTATTACTGAATAGTAACCTTTTTTTTACTTGTTCA
>DYQV01000627.1 GCA_020719105.1 Rikenella microfusus | reverse complement strand
TACCTTAACTCCGCAAAAGAAAAGTTATAAAAATCGGGAAGCCCTGTAAAATTGGGTTCTACAAAGCTTGCCCGATTGAATATTTTTCACTTATTTAGGTGAAAAACATCGTAGCGATGAAAGTTACATATTCTTTAGAAAAAATCAACTCTTTTGGCGGAATAAATTTCGCCGATCATATTATCAGAAATACTTCGGTTTATCAAACCATAGACCAAACCCTTGGGCAAAGAGGTATTAAAGCTGAATATTCATATAGCGATCTTTTCCGGTCGTACCTTTTAATGGTTCTTTGTGGCGGCGAATGCGCCGAAGATATTACCGAGCACCTTCGTACGGAACTCGCTCATGTAAAAGGGTTTGAAGTGTGTTCGGCAGACACTTTGCTGCGGATGCAGAAAGAACTGGCCACAAAAAAGGAAACAACCATTTCAAAAACAGGTATTGAGCATGATTTCAATATCAATATGAAAATGAATAAGTTGTTGGTCAAGTTGCTGGTTCAGACGGGTCAATTGTCGCCCAAAAATGAGGGTTATATTTTTGACTACGACAACCAGTTTATCCCCACTGACAAGTATGACTCGAAACGGAGCTACAAACAAGCCGACGGTTATTTTCCCGGAATAGCTTCAATAGGCAACTTTCCTGTTTACATTGAAAACCGCAATGGTAACAGTAATGTGAAATACAAACAGGACGAAACCCTGAAAAGGGCATATAAGATACTGGGCGAAAGCAAGATTACAGTGAAGCATAGCCGAATGGACTGTGGGTCGTTCGACCAAAGCGTTGTTCCGGTGGTTGAAGCCAACAGTACCTATTTCTACATCAGGGCACAACGGTGTGCGAGCCTTTACGATATGCTGAAGAACGTAACTTATTGGGAAACAGAAACAATTGGGTTCAAAGAATACCAGGTAACATCTATTGAATATGCGCCATTTGGCTGGGACAAAACCTATCGTTATGTGATAACCAGGGAGAAGAACACCGACGGACAAGGCGACCTGTTCCTGGGTGACGATTTCACCTACAGGGCGATCATGACAAACAACCGCAAGATGACCAGCCTCGAAGTAGTTGAATTTTATAACGACAGGGGCGACAGCGAGCGTCTGTTTGACGAGATGAACAATGATTTTCTTTGGAAAAAGATGCCATTCTCCTTCCTTCATGAAAACACCGTGTTCCTTGTCATGATGGCAATCTGCCGGAACCTTTACCACTTTCTGACCGATTTCATCAGTAAAAAGCTGGATTTCATCAAGCCAACATTCCGGTTGAAGAAATTTATTTTCCGCTTCATGGTTGTTCCATCCAAATGGATAACCCAAGGGAGACAACAAATACTAAAACTGTTTTCGACAAAAAAATACCACCTGTTATTGGGGTAGAAACCAAATATCTTCTAAACCGTTGGGATAGCTATGTTTGCTTGCCAAATTTAACTGCCTGATATTCAATGCGTATGCAAACACAAATATTTCCTGACCCATTTTTCAAAGAAAAAGGCCAATGATATCAGGTTGATGGTTAAAATCTTCCGCCGGCAGCACCGCATAAACCAGAAAATACAACCATGAGCCAATCAATAAACTGAAAAAACCATATTTTTAGACTCCAAAACCTAAAAATGACTATTTTTAAAAACCTAATTTT
>DYQV01000105.1 GCA_020719105.1 Rikenella microfusus | reverse complement strand
CCATCGCACATTCACACCTTTCGCTGTGCTCAGGTATGAATAAAGCGGGTTAAATGAAAAGTTACAGAAAATTAAGATTCTAACAAGCATTCTTATTAACAAAATTTACAACCCGGCGTCAATGGTATCCATCAAATGGTAAGGTTGATTCCCGAAAGCAATAGGACAATGATAACAGCACCTACCGCAATACGATAATACCCAAAGGCTTTAAAGCCATGCTTGGTAAGATAACCGATAAAACCTTTAATGGCCAATAAAGCAACGATAAAAGCCACTACATTGCCGACAATCAGCAGATTGATCTCTTGGTGATCCAGAACCAGACCTTGGTTATAAAAGTCGTAGGCTTTTTTGGCAGTAGCCGCAAACATGGTAGGTACAGCCAGAAAAAACGAAAACTCGGCGGCTGCTTTCCGGGTCAGTTTTTGGGTTAGCCCTCCAATTATAGTTGCCGCAGATCTTGAAACACCGGGTATCATGGCAATGGTTTGAAAAAAACCGATTGCCAACGATTTTTTGTAGTTGGGCATATCCTCCGACATGGCTTTTTCATTTTTGAACCAATTGTCGACAAAAAGAAAAACAATACCCCCTAAAAACAGGGTAATGCCAACCACCAAAGCATTTTCAAGCAACGCATCAATACGGTCGCTGAATAAAACGCCAAAAACAGCAGCCGGTATAAATGCCACAAAAAGCTTAACATAGAAATTAAAACTCATTAAAAACCTACGCCAATAAAGCACCACAACGGATAATATTGCCCCCAACTGGATGGCAATGGTAAAAAATTTGACAAAATCATCCTGGGCAATCCCCAAAATGGTGGAAGTAATAATCATGTGGCCGGTTGACGAAACAGGAAGGAATTCGGTTAACCCCTCAACAATAGCAAGTACAATGGCTTGAAATAAATTCATTGGTTAGATTTTTAATGAGTTAGAAGTGATTACTTTTTATTTTTTTTCGGGTGCCAAAAATTTGTAAATAAGTCCGGCTAAAATAGCACCAACAATGGGAGCCACCCAGAATAACCACAATTGTCCCATGGCCCATTCGCCGGCAAATATAGCCTGGCTGGTGCTTCTGGCCGGATTAACCGATGTATTGGTAACCGGAATGCTAATTAAGTGAATTAGGGTTAACCCAAGGCCAATGGCCAATCCGGCAAATTTTTTGGATGCATTGGAATGGGTGGTTCCTAAAATAATTATCAGAAACATAAAAGTCATTACAACTTCTGTTACCAATGCCGCAAGCAAGCTATAACCACCTGGTGAATGCTCACCGAAACCATTGGCCGCAAATCCACCTATTTCGAAGCCTGGTTTACCACTGGCAATGACGTATAAAGTAGCTGCTCCGGCAATTCCTCCCAGAACTTGAGCACCTATGTAAGGAATTATTTCCTTTTTGTCAAAACGGCCACCGATCCAAAGTCCAATTGAGACAGCCGGGTTCAGGTGGCAACCTGAGATGTGGCCAATAGCGTAGGCCATGGTAACAACGGTTAAGCCAAAAGCAATGGCAACACCAACAAAGCCAATTCCTAATTCGGGATAGGCAGCAGCCAAAACAGCGCTTCCGCAACCACCCAAAACCAGCCAAAAGGTACCAATAAATTCTGCAATCAGTTTTTTTACAAGCATCAGTCTAAGATTTTTCATAGTCAACATTTTAAGGTTTAAATTAACAAATAATTACAAATCATCGGGTATTTCAGATTCTAAATGAAATGAATCTTGTGGCTCAGCATGAATATATATTTCACTTCGGTCAATTTGAGCATTTAATGCTTTTTCAATGTTATCGCACAGTTCATGCACCAGTCTTAGGTTCATATCCGGATCTAAATGAATGTTAAACTTAATAAAAGTATCGGCTCCGGCAGTTCTAACTTTTAAACTGTGATAAAGTTTTACCTCCGGAAAAGTAGCTAAAGTTTTCTGTACTTTTTCAATAGTTTCATGAGGAGCTTTATCGAGCAATACATCAATGGCTTTTTTACCCAACCGGTACGAAACAAATAAAACGATAATAGCCACTCCCAATGCAGCAACCGAGTCGGCATAAAAGAAAATTTGTATTTGAGTCCATTCATATATTTTCACACATATCAAACCTAACAGAACTACCCCTGAACTCCATATATCGGTAGAAAAATGCAGTGCGTCAGCTTCCAGTGCCTGACTGTTGTGTTTTTTTGCCACAATATAAAGTTTTCTTGAGCGCCAGACATCAATGGCAATAGAAGTAATGACCACAATAAAACTGAAAACTGTTTGAACGGAATTTAATTCCAAGCCTTTTCCTGATACAATCCGATGTATAGCTTCATAAATTATCCAGAAGCAGGTTATTAACAAAAGTATTGTTTCAATGAATGCCGAGAGGTTTTCCACCTTGCCGTGCCCATAGTTATGGTCTTTGTCGGCTGGTTTATCTGAAACTCTAACGGAGAAGTAGGTGATTACAGCCGCAACCAAATCCAGTCCGGAATGCAAGGCTTCCGATAAAATACCCAAACTGCCTGTTACTATTCCAACAATTAATTTAAACCCAGTTAGAAAAACAGCTGCAAAAACCGATAACAACGCCACCCTCTTTTTTTCTTTTATCATAATCGTTTATAAATCAATAATATCGAATATAACTGGTTGTAATAAAAATTACAGAGGTCAGTAGAAAAATACAATACACAAAAGCAGTTAAATCAGGTGAGTTGCCAAAAATCCAATTTCAATTCTACAAATCTTAATTCCTTTTTTCTTTTATTCTATGGTATCTTAAAGCAATAACATTATTTATTTATATGGTAATTCATTGATGTATTTCTCGTTCTCAACCATTAGGAGCTCAAAAACCACATAATTGCTCATTCCCCTCCAAGGCAGTGGGTGCAGGTATTCTTTATACCTCAGTTCAATTTCTTTTCCGCTGCAACGTTCCAGTAGTGAAGCTAGGCTGTCGTTTGTAACACTGAATTCAAACTCATTGCTTTGCATAGCTCCAGGTGTAGCCGTTTTAAAACCGGTCTGTATAATCCGGCCTTCATAGGTTTTGAATATATAACCTTTTTTTACAAAGAAATTCAGGTTCCCGGCTTTAACCCCTTCACCAAAAACAAAATAGTAACGCCACCAAAAGCCAACAATTAAAACTAAAACTAATACGATACTGGCAATGCGAAGGTATTTTTTCATGGGTTCTATTTTTTTAACAAATATAGAAATTTGAAGACAATTATTGTTTGAAATGGTCGGTTTTGATGAAACAGATATGAAAAAGAGTTCTTATTCAGCAATGAAACATTCAATCGCTAAAAAGAAAAAACCTCCAAGGGCTCGTGTCCTGGAGGTTCTTCTCTTAATTAACCAAACCATTATGAAAAAACCTACTTACTTTGATGAAAAATCAACTTTTTGTACGTACGATGTTCAGCAAAGTTCCACGAATGTAAGTTTTTTTTACGAAAGTTCGTCAAAAATAACTCTTTTTTTTCTTGTATGGCTTTGTAGTAAGTTTCAGGGGTCATAAATTTTTCTTCAAATGGAAATAAGTTGTTTTGAATAATTTGAATCCGGTGTAACTCTTCCAAGTCCTTATCTAAGTATGGTAAAGCTTTGTAGGAAAGCGATGAAAGAAAATCAAGGTGAACAAACGAAGTTTGGTAATGCCTGAAATTATATCGTGCAATGATGACATCCCAGTTAAAAAAGGTCATAAATATCAACATGCAATAAATGGCCAAATTGTTGGAACGCAATAAATAAAAGGTTGATTTTTTATGTCGTACTTTTACAATTACCGTGTAAATTCCATATAAGGTGAGTATCAGAAAGAATAAAACCCCAATGCGCCCATACGCCAACGAAAAATATTTTATGTACCAAAAGTTTCGGATAGCAACAGATACAGCCAGTATGGCATTCTGTGCCAGCCAAGCATAGGATAGAAATTTTAGGATTCTGTTTTTGGAATAGAAATTTAGGTTGCCACGGAAAAAGAAAAGAACAATGGCCATGGATATGAGTATGGAAAAAATAAGCATATAAGTGCCTTCATGCACAAATTGTTTCAAATATTCGCCATTCCATTCAAAATTAAACCAAACCCAATAAATATCTATGGCATTGATAATCAGAATCAGTAAGTTCAACGAAATTAAAAGGAAAATGGCCGATTTCAATTCGTTTTTTAGTGAAGTGGCTTTAAAACCTCCAAATCCGAAACGTTTTCTGTTTCTGGTCAGTTGGTCGCTTTCATTGGTCTCATAACTGATTACAAACTTATTGCGCACTTGGTAAAATGTGAAGATGCAGATAAAAAGGCCAAATAAAAAGAAGAAGAACATTTCAAAGTCCAGTTTTTCAAGAATACCATTCAAATGGCTGTTGATAAAATCGGTAATTTTAAGCAACCCATTGCTGAATATAGGGTTCGATGAGTTATAAAGCAGGATAAAAACCGCAATCACCAGTATTGGGATGAGTGCAATTTTTATAAAACCGAGTATCCATCTTATTCCTTTATTGTTTCCTTTAAGTTCATTAATGCTCAATATAAATAGACGGATCGACTGAAAAGAATTGGAAATAGCCAATGCGGCAGGAGTGAGGATGGAACGGGCTTCTGGGTAAACCAAAGTTCCTGTGAATAGGAAAAAGGAGCAAAGGTTGATGAAAATGGCCAGGATTGAATAGTTTACTACCACTGAAATACCGCTTAAAAGGGTTCCGGCCAGCACTATTTTCGAAACCAATTGGACTGGTTTCCGTTTTAAAAGAAAAATCAGGGCTCCGGTTACAACGATTTCAAAAACGAATAAATTAAGACCAATATCCTGTTTGTAAAACAGATATACAAATAAGATAGCCGCTGACACGGTCAAAAACAAGGCAAAGTGTTTTTTCATTGGAATCTTTTCTTGGGTTTTGTGTTAAAACGCCATGAAATGAAAAATAGTATTTCCATAGCAACCTTTTCAGAAGTGAATTGGTCTTCGGTTTATTAATAGAATCTATTGGGATGAAAAAAATACATTATTTCCGAATTGCATTAGTGGTATTGATTCTTTTTTCGGGCTGCAACAAAACCGATGAAACCACAATCGCAATTGATTACAGCAATTTACTGCTGGGTGTTTGGGTTAATTCGCAATATGCCGATACAGCCATTTATATGACCCGTAGTCAAAATTTTATTGATACCTGCGATGGTTATGAATTCAAAGCCGATGGAACCTTGATACGTAGAGCCAATAGTGGTGATTGTGCAACTCCACCCATAGCTTATACCAATTATTCCGGATCCTGGATGCAAATGCCCGATAAAACGCTATTCATTGAAACCGAATATTGGGGCGGATCCACTTCTTTTTCATTAGAGATAATAAAAGTGGATGAAACGAAATTAATTTATCGACAGGTTATCAGTCGGCGCTAAAAGAAAACCTCGGTACGGATATTTTCTGGCTTTATACCACTGGCTTCTAATATATTGGTTACATCGTTTATCATGGCAGAGTTTCCGCATAAATGATAGATTGCTTCCTGAGATATTTTATATTTGATTAAATAATCGGTTACCCGTCCATTAAAATAGACTGATTCTTCGCGGCTTATACAGTACTTTAATTTGTGCGGATCGTAATTTTCCGGTTCAATTCGGTCATTAACCGTTCGGATGCCATGAAGCAACGAATAATGCATTTGAGGGTAGGTCTGGATGTAACTCCTGAAAGGGGAAATTCCGGTTCCTGAAGCCACAAATACGTGTGGTTTGCTCAGTATCTCGTCCGGCTTCATCACAAAATATCCAAATGGACCATCGATTAAAATGGGATCCCCGACATTCAAATCACCTAACCGCATTGAAAAACTGCCTTCTGGCAATGTTTTCAACAAAATCTCCAAGTTGGGTTCGTTTTCGCCGCTATAAACCGAATATTCCCGGGCCTCTTTTTCATTGGGAAACGACAAGACAATGTATTGGCCGGCTTTAAAGGAAATTGAGCCTTTTTCCAGAACCAGAACTATGGTGTCATTACTGAGAATTCTCTTATCAATTATTTTCGATCGGAATTTCATGTTCAATTAACAATGTACAATTAATAATTAGCAATTGGTTACTGGTAGCTGGTTCAAATGGTTATATGGTTAAACGGTTCTAATTTCTAACTTCTAACCTCTGGTTTCTAACTTCTAAATTCTGGCATGCCTTTCTGCATGATAGCTGGAACGAACCAGTGGACTGCTTTCAACAAATGCAAAACCCAATTTAAGTCCTTTAGTTTCGTAATATTTGAAAAGTTCAGGAGTTATATATTCTATAACCGGAAGTAAATGTGAATTGGGTTGCAGGTATTGGCCAATAGTTACCACTTTAACACCAACACCTTTCAAATCAGTGAGAGTTTTCATAACTTCATCAGATGTTTCTCCCAGACCAACCATAATTCCTGATTTAGCGGTGATTCCGGATGCTGCAACATACTCCAGAACTTTCAAACTTCTTGTATAGCGGGCAGAGCTTCTAACTTTTGGGGTTAGGCGTTCCACGGTTTCCAGGTTGTGAGATATCACATCGGGTTTGGCATCTATGATTAGTTGAACCAATTCTAAATTGCCGTTAAAATCAGGAATTAAAGCTTCTTGAGTGATATTAGGATTTAATTCCTTAATGGTTTTTATGGTTGTTGCCCAAAAGTTGGCTCCTCCGTCAGCTAAATCGTCGCGGGTAACCGAAGTAATTACGGCATGCTTTAGTTTAAGCGCCTGAATGGTTTTGGCTAAACGCATTGGTTCATTCCAATCCACTTTCTCTGGAATCTGATTTAGTACGGAGCAAAACCGGCAATTGCGGGTACATTTATCGCCTAAGATCATGAAACTGGCAGTGCCTGCATTCCAACATTCGCCTTTGTTGGGGCAGTTTCCACTGGTACAAATGGTATTAAGTTTGTGTTCGTGAATCAAATTAAAAACCTGACTGTAGGTCTTGCCTTTTGGCATTTGGGCTTTCATCCAGCGTGGAAGCCGCTGCGTTTTTAATAAGTTGTCATGATTCTGTTTTATGATGGATTGATCCATTTTTCTATATCTTATGTTATCAATGGGCAAAAAACAATGGAATGAGCCAATTGTTTTGAATCAGGCTATCCATTCTTGAAATAATAATTATAATGATTTTAACAAATGGTAGGTTAACATGTTTAAAGCTTGTCAAACAAATGCAAAATGAACAACTTCAATCTCCCACGAAATGGAAAAAAGCGCATAGTAATAGTAGGAGCAGGGTTTGCCGGTTTAAAACTGGCTATGAAATTATCCGGTTCACGTTTTCAAGTGGTAATGATTGATAAAAGAAATTTTCATCAGTTTCAACCCTTGTTTTACCAAGTGGCTACATCGGGTATTGAACCAAGTTCAATTTCATTTCCAGTCAGGAGAATATTCCAGGATCATGCCAACCTACATTTCCGCACAACCCGTTTTTTGGAAGTAAAACCTGATGAACAAATTATCAAAACCAAGGCTGGGGAGCTTTCATACGATTATTTGGTGTTTGCCACTGGTGTAAAAAGCAACTACTTTGGCAAAACCAATATTGAAAAGTATAGCCTGCCCATGAAATCAACAGCCGAAGCTATCCATGTGCGCAACCGGATTTTGGAAAGTTTTGAAAAGGCGATGCTTACCGAGGATAAAAAAGAACAATCGGAATTGATGTCGGTAGCCATTATTGGCGGAGGTCCGAGTGGTGTGGAACTTTCCGGTGCTATTGCCGAAATGAAGAACAACGTGCTTTTTAAAGACTACCCTGAATTGGATTTCGGCCAAATGAAAATTCAGTTATTTGAAGCCGGTCCACGATTGTTGAGCAGTATGAGCCAACATTCCAGCGATAAGGCATATCAGTTTTTAATAAAGCTGGGTGTTAATGTTCAATTAAACTCCCACATTGAAGATTACGACGGCGATAAAATCCTTTTTGGTGACGGTTCAACGGTTTATTGTCGCAATTTTTTATGGACCGCCGGTGTAAGCGGTCTTAAAATAACCGGATTGCCCGATTCCATCTATAACCGGGGAAACCGTATTAAAGTGGATGCATTTAAC